>NZ_JBFTZN010000201.1:0-10866 GCF_056406775.1 Allobosea sp. P1_A7 | reverse complement strand
CCGGACCTGCTGGTTCAGACGATCTGGGAAGGGCTCGTTTCGGGCGTGCTCTATGCGCTGATCGCGCTCGGCTTCGTGCTGATCTTCAAGGCATCGGGCGTCTTCAATTTCGCCCAGGGCATCATGGTCGTCTTTGCGGCGCTGACGCTGGTCGGCCTGCATGAGAAGGGCGTACCGGCGTTCCTGGCCGTCATCCTGACGCTCGGCGTGATGTTCCTGCTCGCCTTCACCATCGAGCGGGTGGTGCTGCGTCCGCTGGTCAACCAGCCCGACATCATCCTGTTCATGGCGACTTTCGGCATCAYCTATTTCCTGATCGGTTTTGGCGAGGCCGTCTTCGGCGGCAACCCGAAGCAGATGATCACGAGCGAACTCTATCTGCCGAAGGGGGCGATCGACGCGAAGATCCTCGGCGGCTTCGTCTCCTTCCAGAAGATCGATATCGCGGCCGCGATCATCGCCTCGATCATGATCGCGGCGCTGGCCGTGTTCTTCCAATACACCCGCATCGGCCGGGCGCTGCGCGCGGTCGCCGACAGCCACAAGGCGGCGCTCTCGGTCGGCATCTCGCTGAACCAGATCTGGGTCATCGTCTGGTTCACCGCCGGCATCGTCGCACTGATCACCGGCATCATGTGGGGTGCGCGTTCGGACGTGTCCTTCGCGCTGGAGATCGTGGCGCTGAAAGCGCTGCCGGTGCTGATCCTCGGCGGCTTCACCTCGATCCCGGGCGCCATTGTCGGCGGGCTGATCATCGGCATCGGCGAGAAGCTCGGCGAGTTCTACTGGGGGCCGCTGATCGGCGGCGGCATCGAGAGCTGGCTCGCCTATTTCATCGCGCTCGGCTTCCTGCTGTTCCGGCCGCAGGGCCTGTTCGGCGACAAGATCATCGAACGAATTTGAAGGGCTGAAACCGTGTTCTATCGCGAAGCCGGCCAATACAAGAGCACCTATGCCGCCGACATGGCCGTGTTCCCGCTCCGTCAGGACCGGATCGGCATTGCGGTCATCCTCGCCATCGCCCTCATCGGCATCCCGTTGATCGGCAACGACTTCTTCATCGCGACGGTGATGATTCCGTTCCTGGTCTTCTCACTGGCTGCGATCGGGCTCAACATCCTCACGGGCTATACCGGGCTGATCTCGCTCGGTACGGCTGCCTTCATGGGTGTGGGCGCCTATGCCTGCTACAAGCTGACGACCCTCTTTCCAGGCGTGAACATCATCGTCCTGATCTTGGTCTCCGGCCTGTTTTCGGCCGCGATCGGCGTGCTGTTCGGGCTGCCCTCACTGCGCATCAAGGGCTTCTATCTCGCGGTCGCGACGCTTGCCGCGCAGTTCTTCCTGCAATGGGCCTTCGTGCGCGTGCCGTGGCTGTTCAACTACAATGCGTCTGGGGCCATCGAGGTGCCGCTGCGCAGCCTGTTCGGCGTCCCGGTCACGGGTGCCTCGGCCTCGGCGGAAACGCGCTACTTCGTCTGCCTCGGTCTTGTCGTCGTCCTGACCTGGTTCGCCTCGAACCTGGTGCACGGCAGGCTCGGCCGCTCCTGGATGGCGGTGCGCGACATGGATATCGCGGCCGAACTGATGGGTATCAAGCTGCTGAACGCCAAGCTGCTCGCCTTCGCAGTGTCGTCCTTCTATGCCGGCGTCGCCGGCGCGATGATGATCTTCCTCTGGTATGGCGGCGGCGAAGCCGCGGACGTCTTCAACATCCGCCTGTCGTTCAACATCCTGTTCATGGTGATCATCGGGGGCCTGGGCTCGCTGATCGGCTCCTTCTTCGGCGCGGCTTTCATCGCGAGCCTGCCGACCATCCTGAAATTCGGCCTGCCGGCGCTCGGCGTGCCGCTCTCGGGCGCGGCTGCCGAGCATGTCACCTTCATGCTGGTCGGCGCCCTGATCATCATCTTCCTGATCGTCGAGCCGCACGGCCTGGCGCGGCTCTGGCAGATCACGAAGCAGAAGTTGCGGACGTGGCCCTTCCCCTATTGAGGCGCGTGCCTCGGCCGGGAGGGCCCAAGAATACGACCCGCCGCCATCGTCAAGCGGAGGGCAGGAGACAACGGGCAGGCCGTGAAAAGGTCGCCCGATGCAACCACGGAGGGAACAGATGAAGAAGACTGGTTTGATGAAGGGCGCGGCGCTCGGCGCGCTGCTCGCGGCGGGAGCGGTGATCGCTCCGGTGGCGGCGCAGGACAGCGTCTATTTCGCCAACAATGCCTATCGCACCGGACCGTTCTCGGGCTCCGGCATCCCGATCGGCGACGGCATGCGCGACTATATCGCGATGATCAACGAGCGCGACGGCGGCGTGAACGGCGTCAAGGTCATCTATGAGGAATGCGAGACCGGCTACGACACCAAGWAGTCGATCGAGTGCTACGAGCAGGCGAAGTCGAAGAACACGATCGTCTACAGCCCGTGGTCGACCGGCGCGACGCTGGCTGCGATCCCGCGTGCCCATATCGACAAGATCCCGATCCTGTCGATGGCCTATGGCCTGTCTGCTTCGGCCGAAGGCTCGACCTTCCCCTGGGTTTTCATCCCGCCCTTCACCTATTGGGATGGCGCCTCGGTCATGGTCAAGCACATGGCCAATGAGTTCGGCGGCATGGACAAGCTCAAGGGCAAGAAGCTCGGCCTGATCCATCTGGATGCGCCCTTCGGCAAGGAGCCGATCCCGGTTCTTGAGAACCTCGCCAAGAAATACGGCTTCGAGCTCAAGCTGTATCCGGTCGCTGCAGCCGACATGCAGAACCAGGGCTCGCTCTGGCTCTCGATCCGGCGTGACCGCCCGGACTACCTCTACAACCAGGGCTGGGGCGCGATGAACCCGACGGCCGTGAAGGAGGCCATCAAGAACGGCTTCCCGATCAACAAGCTGGTCGGCGTCTGGTGGGCCGGCGGCGACGATGATGCGCGGGCCGGCGGGGCCGAGGCAAAGGGCTACAAGTCGCTCAACTTCAATGCGGCGGGCACCAATTTCCCGGTCATCCAGGACATCATCAAACATGTCGTGGAGAAGGGTAAGAGCCTGGCGCCGAAGGAGAAGGTCGGCGAGAACCTCTATAACCGCGGCGTCTACAACTCGATGCTCGTGGTCGAGGCGATCCGCAACGCGCAGAAGCTCACCGGCAAGAAGGTGGTCAATGCCGAGGACATGCGCCGTGGTCTCGAGGGCCTCAACATCACCGAGGCCCGCCTGAAGGAAATCGGCATGGAGGGTTTCGGCACCCCGTCGACGATCTCCTGCAGCGACCATTCCGGCCATAGCAAGATGTATGTCGCCGAATGGGACGGCACCAAGTGGACCAAGGGTTCGGACTGGATCGAGCCGCTGAAGGACGAGGTGCGTCCGCTGATCGAGGCCGCCGCCAAGGACTATGCCGAGAAGAACGCCGGCTGGCCGAAGCGGACCGAGTCCTGCGAGAAGTCGTCCTGATGTGAGCTCAGCCTTCTCCCCTCCGGGGGAGGAGGCACCTGCGAAGCAGACGGACGAGTGCGGCAGCGCCTGACCTCGTCCGTCCTTCACTCATCCGATCCGGCTGTGCCGGATCACCTTCTCCCCACAAGGAGAGGGAAGGAGCACGCAATGTCGACCGCCACCCTCGAGAAGCCCGCCCCCGCCGCTGCGACGGACACCATCCTGTCGCTGAACAATATCGAGGTGWTCTATGATCACGTCATCCTGGTGCTCAAGGGCGTCTCCCTGCAGGTGCCGCGCAAGGGCATTGTCGCAATCCTCGGCGCCAATGGCGCGGGCAAGACGACGACGCTGAAGGCGATCTCGAACCTGCTCAAGGCCGAGCGCGGCGAGGTCACCAAGGGCTCGATCGTGTTCGATGGCGAGCGGGTCGATCGGATGTCGCCGAACGAACTCGTCCGGCGCGGCTGCATCCAGGTCATGGAAGGCCGCCATTGCTTCGGCCATCTCTCGATCGAGGAGAACCTGCTGACCGGCGCCTTCACCCGGCGCGACGGCAATGCCGCGATCAAGCGCGACCTCGAGAAGATCTATGAGCTGTTCCCGCGCCTGAAGCAGCGGCGCAACTCGCAGGCCGGCTATACCTCGGGTGGMGAGCAGCAGATGTGCGCGGTCGGCCGCGCCATGATGTCGAAGCCCAAGATGATCCTGCTCGATGAGCCGTCGATGGGGCTCGCGCCCCAGATCGTCGAGGAGATCTTCGAGATCGTCCGTCGCCTCAATGCGGAGGACGGCGTTTCCTTCCTCGTCGCCGAGCAGAACACCAACATGGCGCTGCGCTACGCAACCTATGGCTACATCATGGAGACGGGCCGTGTCGTCATGGACGGCGAGGCGCAGATGTTGCGCGAAAACGAGGACGTGAAGGAGTTCTATCTGGGCGTGGCCGAGGGCGACAAGAAATCGTTCCGCGACGTCAAGAGCTACAAGCGCCGCAAGCGCTGGCTTTCGTGATCCGGACAAGGCGGAAGCGGTCGGATGCTCTATCTCGTGCTCGCAGTGCTGCTGATCGCGCTGATCTTCGGGCCGCAGGCCTGGGTGCGCGGCCAGATGCGCAAGCATGCGGCCGCCCGGCCGGATCTGCCGGGAACCGGAGGCGAACTCGCCCGGCACCTGCTTGATCGATTCTCGCTTGATGCCGTCACGGTCGAGGCCTCCGCGGCGGGCGATCACTATGACCCCGATGCGCGTGCGGTCAGGCTCTCGCCTGACAATCACGATGGGCGCTCGATCACGGCCGTCGCAGTGGCGGCGCATGAGGTCGGGCATGCCATCCAGCACGCGCAAGGCAGCTCGCTCTTTGCCTGGCGTACGGCGCTCGCGCGCTTCCTCGGCATCTTTGACAAGGTCGCGATGGCGATCCTGCTCACTGCGCCTCTGGTGATGGCCGTCACCCATGTTCCTGCGATCGGACTGATGCAGGCCGGCATCGCCATCGCAATGCTCGGCGTCGGTCTTGTCGTGCATCTCGTGACGCTGCCGCTGGAGTTCGACGCGAGCTTCGGCAAGGCGCTGCCGATCCTGTCCAGAGACGGCTATCTCGACGGGCGCGACTTACCGGCAGCGCGCGGCGTGCTGAGGGCGGCCGCCTTTACCTATGTGGCCGGCGCCCTCGTCGGTCTCCTCAATTTCCTGCGCATCCTGCGCATCATCCGCTGAGCCAAAGCTCCGCAAGGACAAAAGCGATGAGCGATCATCTCGACGATCTCGAAATCCGCACTTCCGACGCGCGCGAGGCCGATCTCTTCGCGAGGCTGAGGCCCGTGCTCGAGGCTGCCTTATCCGCGCCTGCCTATGCCGAGCGGCTGAAGGGGCTCAACCCGGCAGCGATCACCGATCGCAATGCGCTGTCGCGGCTGCCGGTGCTCCGCAAGGCCGACCTGCCGGCACTGCACAGGGGCACCCCGCCCTTCGGCGGTTTCGTGCCGGCATCGCCTGGGTCCTTTGGCCGGTTGTTCACCTCGCCCGGCCCGATTTTCGAGCCGGAGGGCACGGGAGTTGATCCCTGGGGCGCGGCGCGCGGGCTCTTCGCGGCCGGTTTCCGTCGCGGCGATATCGTCATCAATACCTTCAGCTATCACCTGACGCCGGGCGGATTCATCATGGATTCGGCCGCACGTGCGCTTGGATGCGCCGTGATACCGGCCGGCCCGGGCAATACCGAGCAGCAGATGGAGGTGATCTCGGCCTATCGGCCGCAGGCCTATGCCGGCACGCCGGATTTCCTGAAGATCCTGATCGAGGCCGCCGAGGCGCGTGGCGTCGATATCTCCTGCATCAAGCGCGCGGTGGTGTCGGGGGCTGCCTTCCCGCCCTCGCTGCAGGCTTGGGTCAAGGAGCGCGGCATCGATGCCTATCAGCTCTATGCCACCGCCGATATCGGCGTCATCGCCTATGAGACGTCGGCGCGCGAAGGCATGCTTCTGAACGAGAACCTGATCGTCGAGATCGTGCGGCCGGGTACGGGCGATCCTGTGGCCGAAGGCGAGGTTGGCGAGATCGTCGTCACCAATCTCGATCCGCATCACCCGCAGATCAGGCTGGCCGTCGGGGATCTCACGGCTGTGCTGCCGGGCGCGAGCGCGTGCGGCCGGAGCAATACGCGCATCAAGGGCTGGATGGGGCGCGCCGACCAGACCGCCAAGATCAAGGGCATGTTCGTGCGGCCTGAGCAGGTCGCCGAGATCGCCAGGCGGCACACGGAGATCGCCAAGCTCAGGCTGGTCATCGGCCGCGCCGACGAGCTCGACACGATGACGCTCAAGGCCGAGATCTATGCCGAGCCCGCCGGACTTGTCGATGCGATGTCCTCGACCCTGCAGCAGGTGACAAAGGTCAAGGGAGCGGTGGAGATCCTGCCGCTCGGGGCATTGCCCAATGACGGGAAGGTCATCGCTGACGAGCGGCCGGTGGGATAGGAATGGCGCCGGGTCCACGATCCCCGTCCGCCGACGCGACGGTCCGTGCTTCCAGTGTATGCGTGCAGGATAGGCTGTGCTCCGCTACCCGTAGCCATGCCGGTCGGCTCGGGAGGTTGAAGCGATCCAACGGCGTCGCGCCCGTCACCAGGCGATCGGCGCCTCGCCCTTCGCCACCAGCCATTCATTCGCCCGGCTGAACGGCTTTGACCCGAAGAAGCCTCGCCGTGCCGAAAGCGGCGATGGATGCGCGCTGGCGATCACGTGGTGCCGGCGCTCGTCGATCAGGCCGCGCTTGGCCTGGGCCGGAGCACCCCAGAGCAGGAAAACGACATGCGGGCGCGAGGTAGAGACAGCGATGATGATCGCGTCCGTCACCGCCCCCCAGCCGAGCGAGAGATGCGAGCCCGCCTTGCTCGCGCCTTCGCGCACCGTCAGGGCCGTGTTGAGCAACAGCACACCCTGCGAGGCCCAGGATGACAGGTCGCCGCTCACCGGTGCGGCCTGTCCGAGATCCTCCGTCCGCTCCTTGTAGATATTGACCAGCGAACGCGGCAGAGGCGGCGGGCCGACATAGGAGAAGGCAAGGCCATTGGCATGGCCGGGTGTCGGATAGGGGTCCTGGCCGAGTACGAATGCCCGCACTGTCTCGAATGGCGTTTCCGCCAGGGCAGCGAGCAGCCGTTCAGGTGCGGGCGCCACGACATGCCCGGCCGCGCGCTCGGCGTCGGCAGCCGCGGCCGCCCGCTCTGCAGCGCCTCCAGGACGGAAGACAGCGAGTTCGCGCCAGTCCTTGCTTACCCGACTTGCCAGAAAGCGCGTCAGCGCCGCCGCATAACCGCTCACTTCAGGACGGCCCGTCCCTCGACCTTTGCGTCGACGGTGCCGAGTCGGCGCAGATAGACCATGACCTCGTTCGCCATGAGCTTGCCGTCGGTCAGGCCGAGCAACGTCCGGCCGCGGCCGAGCGCAGTGTAGCCATCGCCGCCTTCCAGCATGAAATTGTTGGAGGCGACCGTGTACTTGCCGGTGGGCTCGATCGGTTTGCCGTCGACGGTGACAGCTGTGACGCGCGAGCCCTGCGGCTGCTTGAGATCGGCCTCGAAGCTGAGACCCGAGACCACAGGGAAACGCCCCGCGCCTTGCGGTGCGTCCCTCAGCCCGTTCTCGATCGCGTCCTTCACGTCCTTGCCGGTAATCTCGACCATCACGGTGGCGTTGCCGAAGGGCAGCTCGCTCAGCACGTCGCGCCGGGTGACCTTGTGCCCAGCGGCGTATTGCTTGTTGGCTCGGATGCCGCCGGCATTGGTGATGGCGAGTTGGGCGCCGGTTGCAGCGCGGATCGCATCGGCGATCAGGTTGCCGATCGCGGTTTCCTGCGTGCGGATCATGCTGGTGCGGGAATCGAGCGGGGCCGCGAGCGTCGCGATTTCGATGTCGAGTTCCTTCGACAGCTCGCTCTCGTAGCCCTTGACGATCGCGGCAACCTCCGGATCGGGCGTCGCAGCGCGGGAATCGTTGACGCGAAATGTCGGCGTCCACTCGACACGGCGATTGGCGCCCTCGCCGGTCACCTTCGCGGCGATATCGATGGCGGTGACGTAATTGCCCTCCTCGTTCGATTCCACCATCACGACCTTGCCGTCATAGGCGATGGCGAGATCATGGTCGTGCCCGGTGAGCAGGATGTCGACGACGCGCGAGCGCACGATCGTCAAATCCGTGGCGCGGTCGGCATGGACGACACCGACGAGGATATCGGCGCCCTGCGACTTCAACGCCCGCGCCTCGCGCCGCAAGGCCTCCATGGTCGAGGAAAATTTCAGGTCGCCGGGATTGGAGAGCTGCGGCGTCGGATCATAGGTGGTGCCGATGACGCCGACCTTGATGCCGCCAAGCTCGAAGATCTGCGAGTCCTTGTGGCCGGGCAGCGCGTTGCCGGCGGCGTCACGCAGGTTCGCGGCAAAGGTCGGGTAGGTCTGGGCGGCGGTGAGCTTGAGGTAATTGTCCTTGCCGAAGTCGAACTCGTGGTTGCCGGGCACGAAGACGTCGATGCCCATCTTGTTCTGCATCGTGACGATATGGGCGCCCTGGTCGAAGCCCGACATCAGGGAGGGGGAGTAGCAGTCGCCCGCGTGGCAGAAGAGCACGGGTATGCCGCGAGCCCGTTCGGCCTTGGCGATGCCCGAGGCGCGGGCGAAGCCGCCGCGGCCCTTGTCGTCGCTCATCTTGTAGATGTCGTTGAGCAGCAGCAGCGTGAAGGCAGGGGCCGGAGCTTGCGCCCTGGCAACCGGCGCGGTGGCGGCAAGCGCGGCCGGGGCGGCAAGGACGCCGAGAGCGCGGCGACGGGTCAGCTTGGTCATGGAGCAAGGCCCTGTTGAGAAGAAATCCAGATTAGCAAACCGCGTGCCGCTGACCAGCGGAAACGGTTAGCCGATTATGCAGGGGTGCCGATGTCGCACCCCGGGCCTTCGCGGCTGGACGAATGCTCTAACTCGTCTAAATCACGAAGAAACGAAAGTCCGGGATCGATGACAGTCAAGACCAAGCCCGCCGCCGGCCCACTCCCCGTGAAGCTGCCCTCCGACCATCGGCCGTTGCGTGGCTCGCGCATCGGCGTGCTGCTGATGAATCTCGGTACCCCGGAAGGCACGAGTTACTGGCCGATGCGGGCCTATCTCAAGGAATTCCTGTCCGACCGCAGGGTGATCGAGACCTCGCGCTGGGTCTGGTGGCCGCTACTCAACCTCATCATCCTGACGACGCGGCCGGGCCGGAAGGGCAAGGACTATGCCTCGATCTGGAACAAGGAGCGCGATGAGGGGCCGCTGAAGACGATCACGCGCTCGCAGACCGAGCAGCTCGCGGAGCGGCTGAAATCCTATGCCGGCGAGCRCATCGTCTTCGACTGGGCGATGCGTTACGGCTTTCCCGATGTGAAAAGCCGGTTGAAGGCGCTGCAGGACCAAGGTTGCGACCGCATCCTGATGGTGCCGCTCTATCCGCAATATGCGGCGCCGACCTCGGCAACCGCCTGCGATCAGGCTTTTAGGGCGCTGATGCAGATGCGCTGGCAGCCCGCGGTCAGGGTCGCGCCGCCCTACCATGACGATCCCGTCTATATCGCGGCGCTTGCCGCCTCGATGCGCGCCTCGCTCGCCAAGCTCGATTTCGACCCGGAGGTGATCCTCTGCTCGTTCCACGGCATGCCGAAGGAATATCTGCTCAAGGGCGATCCTTATTACTGCCAGTGCGTCAAGACCTGGCGGCTGCTGCGCGACGAACTCGGCCTGCCGGAAGAGCGCTTCCGCCTGACCTTCCAGTCACGCTTCGGGCCGGATGAGTGGCTGCAGCCCTATACCGACGAGACCGTGAAGGCGCTGGCCGCAGCAGGCACGAAATCGCTGGCCATCGTTGCGCCGGGCTTCTCGGCGGACTGCCTGGAAACCCTGGAAGAGCTCGATGTCGAGAACCGCGAGATCTTCCTGCACAATGGCGGCAAGCAGTTCGCCTATTTACCGTGCCTGAACGATTCCGACGAGGGGATCAGGGTGCTCGAGGCCGTCGTGCGCCGCGAGCTGATGGGCTGGGTGTAGCGCTTTCGCGCACCGGCTGCGGCAGCCGTTGCGGCCGCAGCGCAGAAGCCTAACCGGCCACGAACCGGCTGACGCTTTCGACCACTGCCTTCGCCTGCAGGATGCGGCGGTGGCCGAGCCCCTTCACGGGCTCGAGCGTGACGCCGGGCCCGGCTGCGGCCAAGGCCTCGGCATGGTGAAAACCCAGTTCCCGATCGTCGCGGCAATGGATCACCAGCGTCGGCTTGGCGATCGCTGCGAGCTGGTCACGACCCTCGAAGGCCTCGACCGGGTTGCCAGCTACGACATGGATGCGTCGTTCCAGCGCCGCCTGGCCGCGCCGGCCGAGACCGATCGTCGTGCCGAACTGGCGGGTGATCTCGGTGATCGAGGAGGGGGCGGCGATCAGCGCCAGCCGGTTCGCCGTGACGGCCGGCTGCCCCGGTACGGTGCGGGCGAGCGCAGCCATCGCGATCGCTCCACCAAAGGAATGAGTCACGATGGCGTGGACCGGTGCGAAGGCGCGCGCGACGGCAGCGAGGCTGGCGACACCGAGCGGAATATTGAGCTCGCTGCCCGTCGAGTCGCCATGGGCGGGCAGATCATAGGCGACGACACGGAAGCCGGCCGCGGTCAGCGGCGCGACGAAGGCGGTCATGAAGGCCGCCTCGCTGGTCCAGCCATGCAGGAGGATCACGGACGGCGAAGGGGAACCGGACGGCTTCTGCCCCTTCGGCTCGAAGAGATAGGCGGTGACCGAGCCACAGGGGTAGGGAATGGCGTGGCGTGTCGCGCCGGCCAGCCGTTCGGATGCGGCTTTTGTGGCCGCCTTTCGTTTCGCGGTTCCCTGTTGCCGCCGTGGCGGCGTACAAAAGGCCTTGAAGGC
>NZ_JBFTZN010000200.1:0-10876 GCF_056406775.1 Allobosea sp. P1_A7 | reverse complement strand
GATCGCCATCGGCAATAGCGGCCGGCCGGATCTTGCCGCGAGCGCCGAGCGGCTGATTGCGGACGCTTCGCCGCTGGTGCGCGCCATGGCCGCCTGGGCCTTGATCCGGCTCGCGCCCGAGCGTGCGCGCGGCCTTGCCGAAGCCGCGCTGTCTGGCGAAGCAGATCCTGACGTCCGCCAGGAATGGCTTGCCTTTCTCTCCGCTCCGGAACCCGTCGCATGAAGCTTGTCATTCTTGGTCTCGGCTACTCCGCCGGGTTCTTCGCGCGTGCGGCGCAAGCCGAGGGCTGGGAGGTCACCGGTACGGTCCGATCGGCCGAGAAGGCGGGGCGTCTTAGTCGCGAGGGCTTGCATACGCTGGTCTATGACGGTTTTGCGGTATCCCGCCCCTTGGCCCAGGCCGTCGCCGAGGCTGACGCGGTCCTCGTCTCGGTCCAGCCCGATGACGAGGGCGATCCGGTTCTGAACGGACTCGGCGAGGCGCTGGCTGCTGCGCCGAACCTGCGCTGGATCGGCTATCTCTCCACCATTGGAGTCTACGGCGACCACGGCGGTGCCTGGATCGATGAAGGCGCCGAATGCCGGCCGACGAGCCGACGCTCGAAGCAGCGCCTCGAAATCGACGAAGCCTGGCTTGCCCTGGGCGAGCGCAGTGGCAAGCCGGTGCAGGTATTCCGGCTCTCCGGCATTTACGGTCCCGGGCGCAATGCCATCACCAAGCTCCGCGCCGGCACCGCCAACCGCCTGATCAAGCCTGGCCAGGTCTTCAATCGCATCCATGTCGACGATATCGCCGGCATCCTGCTGGCTTCGCTGGCCAGGCCGCGAGCGGGCGCGGTCTACAACGTCACCGACAACGAGCCGGCCCCGCCACAGGACGTGATCACGCTTGCCGCCGAACTGACGGGTCTGACTCCGCCCCCCGAAGTGCCGTTCGATCCGGCAAAGCTCTCGCCCATGGCTGCGAGCTTCTACGGGGAGAACAAGCGGGTCTCGAACGCCCTGGTGACGCGCGAACTGCGCTATGAGCTGCGCTACCCCACTTACAGGGAGGCGCTGCGGGCGCTGGCGTCAGCAGGCGAGTGAGCGTTGCTCAAGCCGCGTAGCGCTGCCCTTCGTCGCCGAGATAGTCGAGATAGCGCCGGTCGATCGCCGAGACCGGCACGATGACCAGCACATCGGTGGTGCCGAACTGCTTGTCGACGACCGCACCGGAGCCGAAGCGGGCGCCGAGCCGGAGGTAGCCCTTGATCAGCGGCGGCAGCAGCTTCAGCGCCGCCTTGGCATCGACCTCTTCGATCGGCAGCCGGTCCATCGCAATATGACGCTCCGGGCGCGCCGTGGCGGACCACTCGCCCTCGGCGCGGGCGTGGTGATGCAGGAAGCTCAATGGCAGCGCCAGCGCATCCGGGTCGGTGCCGTCAAAACTCGCGCAGCCGAACATCGCATCGATGCGATGGTGCCGGACATAGGCCCAGATGCCGTGCCAGAGCAGTTCCACCGTCTTCTTGGTGCGATAGGGCTTGAGCACGCAGGAGCGGCCGAGTTCGAGGAAGCGCAGGCCGCGGTGGCGTTCGATCATTCCAGAAAGATCGAATTCCGATTGGGAGTAGAAGCCGCCAAGCCGCAGAGCCGACCCTTCGCGCATCAAGCGATAGGTGCCGACGACCTTCGGTTTCAGACCGCCGAACCGGCCGCGCGCCGAATGGTCGATGACGAGGAGATGGTCGCACGCCGCGTCATAGCGATCCGCATCGCGGCGGAACATGCGGGCGACGACATCCGGCTTTGCGGACATCTCCTGGTAGAACACCCGATAGCGCAGTCGCTGCGCGCGCCAGATCTCGCGCGGGCCGCGCGCCAGCCGCACTTCCAGCGAGCCGGAGCGGCCGAGCGTTTCGCCCAGGTGATCCTGCTTCCGACTGAGGCGGCGTACGGTGTCGCCGGTGATCAGCATGAGTGGGGAGAAGCGCGACAAGAGAGGGTGGCCCGCTGGCAGCTGATTTGCCGGCTGTCGTAGGCCGCGCAACATGTCGAAGGCCATTGTCCGTCTCGTCCCTGTGCCGTCGAATCTGCAGTTCGCCAGGCTAGTCCCGATGTTCCTACGGGATCGCGACAGAACTGCGTCAGAGTTGTGACTGTCCGTCAAGCGCGGAGTGTGACGCGCCTCGCCCCGGTGACACGCGCGATCCAGGCGCGAAGCGCCTCTCGGGCCAGTGGTTTAGCCAGGCAATCATTCATTCCGGCGGCCAGCGCGGCTTGCCGATCCTCCTCGGCGACATTGGCGGTGACCGCGACAATGGGTAGCAAATTTGGCCGCCCGAGCGAGGCCTCCAGGGCGCGAATCCGACGAGCGGCTTCCAATCCGTCAAGCTCCGGCATCCGGATGTCGAGCAGAATGAGATCGAAGGGCGCGCGCTTGCCCGTGAGCCCGGCCTCGATGAGAGCGACCGCTTCACGCCCGTCCCGAGCCCAGACGGCCGTGCAGCCGAGGCGTTCAAGGGTCCGTGTCACGAGCAGACCGTTGATATCGTTATCCTCGGCGATCAACACCGTCAGTTGAGGCGGACCGGGGTCCTTGGTCTGGATCGGGGTCACCCCCCGGGGCGGCAGAGTCTCCTGCCGTGGCCGAGCGGGCGGTGCAAGCCGCTCATAGAGCGAGCGGGCGCGGACCGGCTTGACGAGAAAGCCGGTGAACCCGCCAGCGAGCGGTGAACCGAATTGGCGGCGCTCAAAGGGAGACATCAGGATCAGGCACTCGCCGACACCGGCCTGCCGGGCGGCAGCAGCGACGGCGCGCGCTTCATCGACCCCGATGGCCTGGTCGATCAGGGCGGCATCGAAGCGCCGTGCGCCCGCGAGCAGCGCGAGCGCTTCTGTCACATTCCGGGCGCGCATGATCGATGCGCCGGCGATCTCCATGGTTTCAGCGAGATAGTCCGGGCCGAACGGCGCGGCGGATGCGATCATGATCAGCTTGCCGCGCCACTCCGGCAGTACTGTAACCCGCACCCCTGCACCGCCCTCCGGAAGCGGCAATGTAACGCGGAAGATCGCGCCCGATCCCGGCGCATTTTCAGCCGTGACCGAGCCACCCATCAGGGTCACGAGCCGGCGCACGATCGCGAGCCCGAGACCGGTGCCGTCATGACGACGGGCCGCAGAGCTGTCGGCCTGTTCGAATTCCTCGAAGATCGCCTGCAATCGCCCTGGCGGAACGCCAGGACCGGTATCGGAGACGCTGATGGCGATGGCGTCGCCCGCGCGGGCGACGCGAATGCCGACACCGCCGCTTTCGGTGAACTTGATCGCGTTGCCGACGAGGTTGAGCAGGATCTGGCGCAGCCGGTCGCGGTCTCCGATCCAGTGCGAGGCGAGATCCGGTGCGAGGAAGGTCGCAATCTCGAGCCCCTTGGCTTGGGCTCGTGGCGCCATCAATTCGCTGACCGTCTCGACCAATTGGCCGAGATCGAAGCGCTCCTCGGCGAGTTCCAGCCTGCCCGCTTCGACCTTGGCGAAGTCGAGGATGTCGTCGACGAGGCCGAGCAGGGCTTCGCCCGACGTCCTGAGTGCCCGGACATAGGTGGTCTGCTCAGGGTCGAGCCTGGTGTCGTTCAGGAGGTCGGCCATGCCGAGAATTCCGTTGAGCGGCGTCCGGAACTCGTGACTGACGGTTGCAAGGAACCGCGACTTTGCCTCGTTGGCGCTCTCGGCGCGGCTGCGCGCCTCCTCCAGCGCCTGCTCGCCGGCGATCCGGGCGGAGATATCGCGGCCGACACGCTGCAGCACGGTCTTGCCGAGTGCGACCGGCACAATGGTCTCGACCCAGGAGATCCAGCGCTCGCCTCCCTCGGGCGAAGCAATGCATTCGTCGAAGATCCGCGTGCCGTCGGTCAGCGCCTGCGCAGGTCGGCTCTCGATGACGCGTGGTGCCGTGCGGCTGCCGATGATCTCGGCCTCGTTCGCTCCGAGAAGGGCGGCATAGGCCGCATTGGCGTAGACGATGCTGCTTTCGTTCCGGCGGACGATCAGATCGCCCTGGGCCTCGATCAGGCTGCGATAGCGCTCTTCGCTGTCTGCCAACGCCCAGAGACGATCGGTCAGCTTCTCCAGATCCTGGGTCATGTCCAGCGCTTGCTCCACGACGCGGTTGCGTGCGCGTAGCTGCATCACGGCGGCGACGCCGGCCAGAACGGTCAGCAGGCTGGCGAGAACAGCCCAGACCACTGGGAAAGATGGAAGTTCCATGATGCCAGTCTAGTATTCGTCCCCTTGAGAAAGCGTTCGCGCGCGAACGCTGCTTTCGCGATCGTTTGAATGAGTTCGTTAACCTGGCGGCACGGATGCGGCACTCTCCGACGTCATGCGGCCTGCGCCACCTGATCGATGCGTGAACGGTAGGATAGCGCCTCCGCGAGATGGACCCGGCCGATCTTCATCTCGCCGTCGAGATCGGCAAGTGTGCGCGCGACTTTCAGAACACGATGGTAGCCGCGCGCTGTCAGCTTCAGGGCCTCGGCGGCGTCGCGCAGGAGCGAAATGCCGGCATTGTCCGGCCGGGCGATCTGGTCGAGCACGGGCGCGGGRCAGGCGGCGTTGGTCGCGATCTCGGAGAGGCCGAGCGCCTCGAAGCGCGTCGTCTGCACCTGGCGCGCCACGGCGACCCGGGCCGCGACCTCCGCCGAGCCTTCGCTGTTGGCCGGCAGAAACAGGTCGGTTGCGGTTACGGCCGGCACATCGATGACGATGTCGATGCGGTCGAGCATCGGACCTGAGATCCGGGTCTGATACTGGGCCATGCAACGCTCGTTCGGCTGCCGCCGGCAGGCATAGCCCGGTTCGGTTGCCTTGCCGCATCGGCACGGGTTCATTGCGGCGACAAGCTGGAATCGCGCGGGGTAGATGGCGCGGTGGTTGGCCCGCGAGATCAGCACCTCGCCGGTCTCCATCGGCTGGCGCAGCGCGTCGAGGGCCTGAGCCTGGAACTCCGGCAATTCATCGAGGAAAAGCACGCCGTGATGGGCGAGCGAAACCTCGCCGGGCTTGGCCTGCAGGCCGCCACCGACGAGTGCCGCCATCGAGGCCGAGTGATGCGGCGCGCGAAAGGGGCGGCGATCGGTCAGCGCTCCCTCGGCGAGATGCCCGGCGACGGAATGCACCATCGAGACCTCGAGCAGTTCGCGCGGCGAAAGCGGCGGCAGGATCGAGGGCAGGCGGCTCGCCAGCATCGATTTGCCGGCACCGGGAGGCCCGTTCATCAGGAGATTATGGCCGCCGGCGGCGGCGATCTCCAGCACGCGGCGCGCGCTTTCCTGGCCGCGAATATCGGCGAGATCGGGCAGGGGCCCGGATTGCCGGGCCACGGACGGCACTGGCCGGGCCATCACCTGCGTACCCTTGAAATGGTTCGCGAGCTGGATCAGCGAGCGCGGATTGAGGATATCGACATCGGCGGCAGCCCAGGCGGCCTCCGGGCCGCAGGCGGCGGGGCAGATAAGCCCTTGTCCGCGGGCATAGGCGGCCATCGCTGCTGGCAGGACGCCCGCGACGGAGGTGATGGAGCCGTCGAGCGCAAGTTCGCCGAGGACTGTATAGCCGGCGAGCGCATCGGCAGGGATCGCGCCGATGGCGGCCATGACCGCTAGTGCGATCGGGAGATCGTAATGGCTGCCCTCCTTTGGCAGATCGGCCGGCGCCAGATTGACCGTGATGCGCTTGGCCGGCAGCGCCAGTCCCGATGCGATCAGCGCGGCACGCACTCGCTCGCGGCTTTCCGCCACCGCCTTGTCCGGCAAGCCGACCAGAAGGAAGGCGACGCCGCCCGCTGTGACCTGGACCTGCACGTCGACGGCGCGCGCCTCGATGCCCTCGAACGCAACCGTCGCGACCCGCGTGACCATCCGCGCCTCCCTGTTCCCTTGGGGGAGGCTAGCGAATGCTCAGCTCACTGGCAAGAACATATCGGGAACTCAGGCCGGCGCCACGCTGGCCCGCCGCGCCCCCACCTGACGCAGCAGGACGGGGGCTGCGATGACGAGCCCCGCCAGGACACTGGCCGGGGTCGCCAGGATCATCGGCAGGGCGGCGATGCCGACGACAACGCGTTCCCACATTGCCAGCGGGGCCAGGAACCAGCCGGCGAAAGCGGCAGAGAGGAAGGTGATGCTGGCGATGCAGGCCGCGGTCGAGCCGATCAGCTCGGTCCAGGTGAAGCCCGGCGCCATGATCAGCATCGAGGGAGAAAACACGAAGACGAAGGGTACCAGCACCTTGCCGAGCGCCAGCCGGAAGGCGGTGTTGCCGGTCTTGAACGGATCGGCGCCGGCCATGCTCGCTCCGGCATAGGCTGCGATCGCGACTGGTGGGGTCACATCGGCGAGGACCCCGTAATAGAACACGAAGAAATGCGCCACCAGCGGGTTGACGCCGAGCAGGCCGAGCGCCGGCGCGGCCACCGTCACCATGATGATGTAGTTCGCCGTGGTGGGCACGCCGCAGCCGAGCAGGATGCAGACGATGCCGGTGAGCAGCAGCGTGAAGAACAGCGTCGCCGACTTGATGTCGAAGGGCAGGAACGGCACGAGATCGAGCACGCCCTTGGCCCATTGATCGGCGAGCGAGGTCACGATCCAGGAGATCTTGAAGCCGACGCCGGTCAGCGTCACCACGCCGACGATGATGCCGACGGTCGCCGCCGCCGCGCCGACGCCAATGGCGTATTTGGCGCCGAGGATGAAGGCATCGACCATGTCGTTCATGCGCCGGCGCCCCTCGTCCGAGCGCATCAGCACGCCATGCGCCATCACCGCGAAACAGGCGAGCGTGAAGGTCGCGTTGACGCCGGGCACGCGCAGGAACTCGGTTGGCGCGGCAAGGCCGATGGCGAGCGCGAAGGCGAGGGCCGAGGCGGCGCGATACTGCGCGAGGCCAACCAGCATGCAGCCGGTGATGCCCCAGAACGCGGCAAGATACGGCGTATAGCCGGTGAACAGCACCAGGATCAGCGCAAAGAGGGGCGCGATCGTCGGCCAGTCGCGGGCAAAGACCTCGCGCAGATTCGGAATCTCGGCATCGGTCAGGCCGCGCATGCCGGAGCGCTTCGCCTCGAAATGCACCTGCATCAGCACGCCGAAGAAATGCATGAAGGCGGGGATGATCGCGGCGATGACGATCGTCGCATAGGGCAGGTTCAGGAATTCGACCATCAGGAAGGCGGCGGCGCCCATGATCGGCGGGGTGATCTGCCCCCCGGTCGCGGCCGTCGATTCGACGGCTGCCGCAAAATGGCGCTGGTAGCCGAGCCGGATCATCATCGGGATCGTCAGCGAGCCGACCGTCACGGTATTGGCGACGGAGGAGCCCGAGATCATGCCGAACAGGGCCGAGCCGAAGATCGAGATCTTTGCCGGTCCGCCGGCGAAGCGCCCGGCGAGCGCAGCCGCTACGCCGAGGAAGAGCCGGCCGAGCCCGATCCGCGTGGCGAGCACGCCAAACAGCACGAAATGGAAGACATAGGTTGCGACCACGCCAAGCGCGACGCCATAGACGCCCTGGCTGGTCAGATAGAGATGGTTGACGAGGGTCGACCAGGTCGCGCCCGGGTGCAGGAAGATGCCGGGAAACCAGTTGCCGAAGATCGCGTAGACAATGGCGAAGAGCGCGATCATCGGCAGCCCCCAGCCGATCGCGCGCCGCGTCGCCTCGATCATCAGCACGATGGTGATCGTGCCCATGACGACGTCGAGCGTAGAGGGATTGCCGACGCGGAAGACCATGTCCTCGAAGATCCAGGGCACGTAAAGGCTCGAGATCGCCACCGCGACGGCGCAGATCCAATCGTAGAGCGGCACGCCCCCCGGCCGCCGCAGCGTCGAGGCGTGCACCGTCTGGGCATCGCTCTTGCGGGCCGAGAACACCAGGAAGATCAGGCTGAGCACGAAGGCGAGATGGATGCCGCGATGCGTCGTCTCGCGCAGCAGTCCGAAGCCGGCCGTGTAGTAGTGGAAAGCCGAGAGTGCGAGCAGCAATCCGCCGATGATCAGCGAGGTGCCATGCGGCACCTTGCGGAACTGCATTTCCGGATCGAGTTCTTCCTCGAGCTTGGCGAGTTCGGCGGCGGAGGGCTGGGTTGTCATGTCAAAACTCAACGGCAAACCCCTCTCCCGGATGGGGAGAGGGGCAGGGGTGAGGGAAAGCGAGGTCTGAACGGGGAGGATTTGCCGGAGGCCTCTCGCGTGAGGCCTCGCGCCGTCTCCCTTGGCCCCTTTCCCATGCGGGAAAGGGGAGGTCGCGGCGGCTTACTTCAGTAGCCCGGCTTCCTTGTAGAACTTCTCGGCGCCGGGATGCAGCGGCACGCCCTGCAGGCCCGACAGCGCGGTCTCCTTGCGGATCGCCTTGCCCTTGGCATGGCCGGCATCGAGCGCGGCGCGGGCCTTGTCGCTCCACAGGGCCTTGGTCACGGCATAGACGGTGTCGGCCGAAACCTTGGCGGAGGTCACCCAATGCGCGCCGACGGCGACGGTCTTGATCGCGCCGACATCCTTGTACGTGCCGGCCGGGATTTCGTCGGCGGCGAAGAAGGGGAACTCCTTGGAGAGCTTCTCGGCCTGCGGTCCGGAGATCGGCAGGATGTCGATGCCCGAGCCGGTCGAGGCCAGCTCCGAAATCGCGGCAGCGGGGAAGCCGCCGGTGAAGAAGAAGGCGTCGACCGAGCCGTCCTTCATCTTCTCGGCTGCCTGGTTCGGCTTGAGGAATTCGGCCGAGATGTCCTTCTCGGTAATGCCATAGGCGTTGAGGATCGCCTTGGCGTTGAGCAGCGTGCCGGAGCCCGGCTCGTCGAGCGAGACCTTCTTGCCCTTGAGATCGGCGACGCTCTTCACATTCGAGGCCTTGCGGACGACGAGATGGACCGACTCGGGATAGAGGTTGGCGATCGAGCGCAGATCGGCGACCTTCGGCTTGCCCTCGTAGACGCCGGTGCCGGAATAAGCCCAATAGGCGACATCAGCCTGGACGAAGCCGGATTCGGCCGCGCCGCCGACGATCGCATTGACATTGGCGACCGAGCCGTTGCTGGCGACGGCCGTTGCGACGAGCTGCGGCGGCGCCGAGATCGCATTCGCGATCAGGCCACCGATCGGGTAGTAGGTGCCGGCCGTGCCGCCCGTTCCGATGCGGAAGAAGGCTGGCGCCTGGGCAAAGGCGAGGCCCGCTGCAAACGCAACGCCGCCGAGCACAAGACCTGCGGCCGCAAGTTTCGATCTGAAAGTCATGGTCATGTCACGGAAGCTCCCTATGAACCCGGGAGTGTTCGCAGCTTTTGCCGGCTGATCAAGTGCGCGACTGGCAATGCCGGCGCGTTTTGCACGCAGGGCGCGCAACAGTGTGGCTAATTCGGGGCAGAGCGGGTCGCGGCCCCCGGTGCAGCGCGGCCCGTCTCAGTGTCCGTTTGCACCGCCGGCCTTGCCCTGCGCATCGCCGGAAATCCGGTCGCTGAGGGCCATCAACAGGCCCGAGCTGACGAAGACGAGATGGATCGCGACATACCACATCAGGTCGCGGTCGCTGGTGCCCTTCACGTTCATGAAGGCCTTCAGCACCTGGGTGGCGGAGATGGCGACGATCGAGGAGATCAGTTTCAGCTTCAGCCCGGAGAAATCGATCTTCGACATCCAGTCCGGCCAGTCGCGATGCGCATTGGTATCGATCTTCGAGACGAAATTCTCGTAACCCGAAAAGATCACGATCACGATCAGGGAGCCGGTGAAGGTCAGGTCGACCAGCGCCAGCACGCCGAGGATCACGTCCGCTTCATTGGCGGTGAAGACATGGCTCAGGACGTGGAACGCCTCCTGCAGCGCCTTGATCAGCAGTCCGGCGAGGGCCAGCACGAGCAGGATGTAGAACGGGGCGAGCAGTCAGCGGCTGGCGAAGAGGATGGATTCGGTCGCCACCGAGGGCCGATGAACGGGTCCGTTCCCGGCTTCCATCTCGCGCTCGCCCATCGTCCTGCCCCTGCGTGATCGTCTCGACGCTTCTTGCCATGATGCGAAGAAGCCCCGCAAGCGAGCCTGCGGGGCCTCCTTATCGGTTCGGGGCTGGGCGTGATCAGGCGTCGACGCCGACGCCGATCTGGCAGGCGACGCCGGTGCCGCCGAGGCCGCAATAGCCTGCTGGATTCTTGGCGAGATATTGCTGGTGGTAGTCCTCGGCGAAATAGAAGGCGGGCGCGTCGAGGATTTCCGTGCTGATCGGTCCGTAGCCGCGCGAGGCGAGGGCGCTCTGGTAGTCTGCCTTGCTGCGTTCGGCAGCCAGCTTCTGTGCCTCGTCGAAGACATAGATGCCGGAGCGGTACTGGGTGCCGACATCATTGCCCTGCCGCATGCCCTGCGTCGGGTCGGGATTCTCCCAGAAGGTCTTGAGCAGGGCCTCGTAGGAGAGCCTGGCCGGGTCGAAGACCACGAGCACGACTTCGTTATGCCCGGTTAGCCCGCTGCACACCTCCTCATAGCTCGGATTGGGTGTGATGCCTCCGGCATAGCCGACTGCGGTGACCCAGATACCGTGCTCGATCTGCCAGAACTTGCGTTCAGCCCCCCAGAAACAGCCGAGGCCGAACAGGGCCTTCTGCATCCCGGCGGGATACGGGCCCTGCAACGGGCGGTCGTTCAGGAAATGGCGCTCGGCTGTCGGGATCGGCTCGGACCGGCCGGGCAGGGCCTCGTCCGGGCTGGGCAGGGTCGTCTTCTTGCGCAGGGAGAACATGATCGGCTCCATCCTCCAACAGTTGCTCCCGAGATAAGCATGGCGCCGCCGTTCCGACAGGCGCTCGCCCTGCATGGCCCTTCACCGTCGCGTGACGATACCGACCTGCGGC
>NZ_JBFTZN010000199.1:0-11029 GCF_056406775.1 Allobosea sp. P1_A7 | reverse complement strand
GATCAGTCGTGCGCGCGACAGGATGGCGAGATGAGCCGACATCGTGTTCTGCGGAACATCCAGCAGCCGCGCGAGCTCGCCGGCGGGAACGCCTTCGGGCTCGCGGTTCACCAGAAGCTTGAAGGTGTCGAGGCGCGTGGGCTGTGCCAGTGCAGCCATGGCGAGAATGGTTTGTAAATTATCCATATATCCAAGTTAATGGATATTATAGATGTTGGCAAGGGCCTCCGTTTCCTTGAATGTCGCCCTCTGTGTTTCCGGCCGTGCCGAACGCGCGCCATGCGCAAGGAGGTGGGGCCGACGTCGCAACGGTCGCCGAACGCCAGGGGCTCGCCTCTTCCGCTGCCTCAGCTGCGCCGCGACAAAACGGTTCAGTCGCAGCCGGACCCTGCAGCCGTGGCGCGACCCGGCTCGGCTTCAGACGCTTCCTCGGCGTCGCCCATCGCTTCGGTGAGGGCGACAATCCGGCGGCGTGTCTTGAAGTTCCTTATCGAAGCGAAGGCTTTGGCCAGACGGATGCCGTCGCGGGTGGCGAGCAGGTCAGCGACCTCCGGGGAGGGGGCGTCCGGCACTGAATCTGCGGCTGGAGTCGAGATCGCCGGCGCCCCATCGAAAAAATGGGAAACGGGGACCTGAAAGATATTGGCGATATGCTGGAGCCGGCTCGCACTGATCCGGTTCACACCCTTCTCGTATTTCTGGATTTGCTGAAACGTGATCCCCAGCAACTCGGCAAGCTTCGTCTGGCTGTAGCCCGTCAGGCGGCGCATTCTTCGCAGGCGAATGCCGACATACTCATCGACCCGGTCTGGTTCCTTCACCTGTGCCGCCCCTGACTTTCAGACTATCGAAAAGGGACTATAGGCCCTTCAAGCCGTTCTTGTCCGCTCTGGCCGACAAAGTCAGCCGACCAACGTCGCACCAAATGATGCGAAGAAGGCGAGGCGCTCTTGCGCGGCCGGCGCGCGCCGGTTTCCCGATGCGGATCGCCCGGGCGGAGCATGCCTGGGTGATCGGACCGGATATCGTACCGGGTCCGATCATCTGACCGTTCCGTGTTCGCATCGGCTTTCCCGAAAGCCGCGATCCACTTGTCCTGCCGATGCCTTAGTCGGTGGTGCCGAGTGGCGCGCCGACGCCGATTCGTGAGGTGATCAGGTCATAATGTTCGACGCGCCGATGAGCGGCGAAGTTGAACATCGTCTCCTTGCCGAAGCGCGTGGCATCGAGATCGCAGGCATGGATCAAGAGCCCGTCCTCGTCATGGTCGAGTTCGCCGACGATCTTGCCGCTGGGATCGGCGATCAGCGTGCCGCCGAAGAGCGGGAAGCCGTCCTCGACGCCGGCCTTGGCGACCGCCACGACCCAGGTCGAGTTGTGATAGGCGCCGGCCTGCACCGACAGGCGGTGATGGAACAGGCGGTCGGCCAGCGTCTCGGTCTTGGAATGGCCGTTGGTGGTCGGCGTGTTATAACCGAGCACGACCATCTCGACGCCCTGCAGCCCCATGACGCGATAGGTCTCGGGCCAGCGCCGGTCGTTGCAGATCGCCATGCCGACCAGCCCGTTCTCGAAGCGCCAGACCGGGAAGCCGCGGTCGCCGGGCTCGAAATAGCGCTTCTCRAGATGCTGGTGCGCCCGGGTCGGGTCGCGTTCGGCATGGCCGGGCAAATGCACCTTGCGGTACTTGCCGATGATCTGGCCGGTCCTGTCGACCAGGATCGAGCTGTTGAAATGCCGTCCCTCCGGCGTCAGCTCGGCATAACCGAAGCTCATGGCGATGCCGAGCGCGCGCGCCGTGTCGAAGAGCGGCTGCGTGTCGGGGCCGGGCATCGCGGTTTCGAACCACTGGTCGGCCTC
The DNA here is from genome assembly GCF_056406775.1 of Allobosea sp. P1_A7. NCBI lineage: Bacteria > Pseudomonadati > Pseudomonadota > Alphaproteobacteria > Hyphomicrobiales > Alloboseaceae > Allobosea > Allobosea sp. P1_A7. Next base: position 9,169 of record NZ_JBFTZN010000199.1, on the reverse strand, counting down.
GACACGGTCCTCGCAATACCAGCGCGGGAAGAAGGTCGTCAGGGCGAGTTCCGGATAGATGACGAAATCGGCGCCGCGGGCCTTTGCCTGCTGCATCAGCGCGATCATCCGGCGCACGACCGATGCGCGATCATCGGCGCGGTGGATGGGACCGAGCTGAGCCGCTGCAACGGTAAGAAGGCGGGACATCGAAAGAGACTCCTTGGGCTGTGAAGGCCAGTTCAAACTGGCCGCAATCTAGCCGGGCGCCACCAAAACAAGTATATACCATTTCTCTACTGAACTATAAGGGGAGGTTATGTGCCATGGCGATGAATCTTCGGCAGATCGAGATGTTCCGCGCGGTCATGGTGACAGGCTCGATCAGCGGCGCGGCGCGCCTGCTCTCGGTCTCCCAGCCGGCGATCAGCCGGCTCCTGTCCTATACGGAGGATCGGCTCGGCCTGACGCTGTTCGAGCGCGTCAAGGGCCGCGTCCAGCCGACGCCCGAGGCGCGGCAGCTCTTCGCCGAGGCTGAGCTCGTCCATCAGGGCGTGACCCGGGTCAACGACATGGCGGAGGAGCTGCGCCGCGGCAGCGCGGGGTCGATCCGACTGCTGGCAAGCCCCAGCGTCGGCCACATGCTGGTGCCGAAGGCGATCGGCCGCTTCCGCCAGTCGCATCCCGATGTGCGCGTCGATTTCGAGATCCTCACGTTGGCCGAGCTGATCGCGCGCATCGCCAGCCATCGCGCCGATCTCGCCGTCACCTCCATGGCCGTCGAGGATCCGAGCGTAAAAGCCACGCAGATCGCCGAGGGACGCCTGCGCGTGATCTTCCCCGAAGGCCATCCGCTCGGCAGCAAGCGCGTGCTGAAGCCGGCCGATCTCGTGCCCTATCCGATGATCGGGTATGGCTCGCAGACGCCCTATGGCATGGTCGTCAATCGCGCTCTTGGCGCCACGCCAAAGCCCATCCGCTTCAACGCGCAGGTGCGCTTCACGCCGAATGCCTGCTCGCTGGTTCAGGCCGGCGGCGGCATCGCGATCGTCGACGACTTCGTGCTGGTCGACAACGCCTGGCCGAATATCCGCTCCCGCCCTCTGGTGCCGAAGACGACGACGCGGCCGCATCTGCTCTCCTCGCGGGTCGAGCCGCTGTCGCGCATCGCCCGCAGTTTCGTGCAGGGGCTGATGGAGCTGCTGCCGCTCGCGACCGACCCCGCCATGCCGGATTGAGCGGGGGCGGATGCAGCCGCCGCACGATGTGCGCTGCAGCATAACCATATATTATGTATCGCAGCGAAATTGGTATTTGATCTGATCGGCGTCCCCACTGTTTCTGTCCATAGGGGAACCAGGAAGGGCGACCACAATGTCGAAATTCACGTCGAGCACTCTCACAGCCATCTTCAGCGCGGCCGTCGCGTTGTCCGTACCGTCTGCCGCTCGTGCGGCCGAGAACGTGCATCTCATGCTCGACTGGATTCCGACCGGCGATTACGCGCCTTATTATGCCGGCATCGCGTCGGGCATCTATCAGCGCAATGGCATCGAGCTGCGGATCAGCAAGGGCAACGGCTCCGGCGACACGCTGAGCAAGGTGGCCGGCGGCGCGGCCGATATCGGCATGGCCGATATTTCCGCCCTGTTCACCGCGCGCCAGCGCAGCTCCGTGCCGCTGAAGATGATCGGCGCGGTCTACGCCCATTCCCCGCACTCGCTCTTCGTGCGCAAGGATTCCGGGATCACCACCTTCACCGGGCTCGAAGGCAAGAAGATCGGCATCACGCCGGGCAACAGCCACCGGCTCTACTTCCCGGCGGTCGCCGCGGCGGCAAAGACCGATCCCAACAAGATCGAGTGGGTGACCGTCGACGGCTCGGCCATGGGTCCGCTGCTGATCAGCGGCAAGGTCGACGCCATCCCGTCCTACTCGACCAATTTCTACTATCAGAACAAGCAGGCCCAGCGCGCTGGCAAGGAGCTCGCCTTCCTGCCCTTCGTCGAGGCGGGTTTCGCGATCTACTCGCTTGCCTTCCACACCACCGAGGCGAGCGCGAAGAACCGCCCGGAGATGCTGAAGAGCTTCATGAAGGCGACCACGGAATCCTGGGAGGCGGCGCGCGACAATCCGCAGGCCACCTGCGAGGCGCATGTGAAGGCGATCCCGCAGGTCGATCTCGATGATTGCCTCGGCAGCCTGAAGGCGACGCTGGGCTTCATCTTCACCGATCACGCCAAGGAGGCCGGGGTCGGCGGCATCACCACCGAGCGCCTGAACAAGACCTATGAGGTCGTTGCCCAGTCGCAGAATCTCGACCCCAAGCTCGATCCGGCGACCGCGGTCGACATGTCCTTCCTGCCGCCGAAGAAGTGACGAGAGCGGACAGGGCAGGGGACGCCGGAGAATAGACATGATTGAAATCAGCGGGGCCGGCCAGGTCTTTGGCTCGGTCGGCAATGGCGGCGTGCGCGCGCTCGACGGGATCGATCTCACGATCCGCGACCGCGAGATCGTCACGCTCGTCGGCCCCTCCGGCTGCGGCAAGTCCACCTTGCTGCGGCTCGTCTCCGGCCTGGTGCCGCCGACGGAGGGCAGCATCGCCATCAATGGGGAGCGCGTCAGCGCGCCGCGGCAGGACACGGGCATCGTCTTCCAGGCGCCGACCCTGCTGCCCTGGGCGACGATCATGGAGAACGTGATGTTCCCCTCCACGATCATGGGGCGTGCCGACGAGACGGCGCGCCGGCGGGCGAAGGACCTGCTGGCCGTCGCCGGCATCGCGGATTTCGCCGATCACCGGCCGCGCCAGCTTTCCGGCGGCATGCAGCAGCGCGCCGCGATCTGCCGGGCGCTGGTGCATGATCCCGACATCCTGCTGATGGACGAGCCCTTCGGCGCGCTCGATGCGTTGACCCGCGAGATCATGACGATCGAGCTGCTGCGGATCTGGGCGAATGCGCCCAAGACCATCATTTTCGTCACCCATTCCATTCCCGAAGCGGTGATCCTGGCGGACAGGGTCGTCGTGATGTCGCCCCGGCCCGGCCGGATCGCCGAGATCATCGATGTCGATCTGCCGCGCCCGCGCGATTTCGCCATGTCGGGCCACCCGGAATTCCAGCGCTGCGCCGGCCGCATCCGCGAACTGATCTTCGGCGAGCAGGGGACGCATTTCGATGTCGAACACTAAAGCCCTGCGCCTGCTCGGCGCGAGCCGCGAATTCCTGATCCCGCTCGTCGCGCTGGTCGTGCTGATGGCGATCTGGGAGGTGACCGTCCGGGTCTTCGCCATCCCCGAATACCTGTTGCCGGCGCCCTCGCGGATCTTCCAGGACACCGCGGCGATGGGCCCGGCGCTGGGCGAGCATACGCTGGCGACGCTCAGGACCGTGCTGTTCGGCTTCCTGCTCTCGATCGCGGTCAGCTTCCCGCTCGCCGTGCTGATCTCCTCCTCGCGGCTGGCGGCGGATGCGATCTATCCGCTGCTCGTGCTGACCCAGTCGGTGCCGAAGGTCGCAATCGCGCCGATCCTGGTCGTGATGCTGGGTCCCAACGAGCTGCCGCGCGTCATCGTGACCTTCCTGGTCGCCTTCTTCCCGCTGGTGATCTCGATGACCACGGGTCTGCTGGCGGTGCCGCCGGAGCTGGTCGAGCTTGCCCGGTCCTGCCGCGCGAGCAAGCTGCAGGAGCTGCTGCGGGTGCGTCTGCCCTATTCGATCCCGTTCGTATTCTCCGGCCTGAAATCGGCGATCGCACTCTCCGTCGTCGGCGCCGTGGTCGGCGAGTTCGTCGCGGCGGAACGGGGCCTAGGCTATCTCATCACCTCCGCAACCGCGTTCTTCAAGGTTCCCGTCGCCTTCGGTGCCATGCTGATCCTGGCCCTGCTCGGCATCGTCCTGTTCCAGCTGATCGTCGTCGCCGAGCGGGTGTTCTTCCCCTGGGCAGCGGCCGAGCAGCGGCGCTGACCTGCGGCGCCGAGAAGGAGACCCCGCCATGACCGCAAGCCCGCTCCACACGATCATCCGCAACGCCCTCGTCCTCCTGCCGGAGCGCGTTCAGGCTGAACCGCTCGACCTGCTGCTCGAAGGCGACACGATCCGCGAGATCGGTCCGCGCGGCATGTCCGTCCCCGAGGGGGCGGCAGAGATCGACGCCACCGGCAAGCTCGTTCATCCCGGCCTCGTCAACGCCCATACCCACGGCCATGGCGCGCTCGCCAAGGCCATGGGGGACCGCTGGTCGCTCGAACTGCTCCTGGCCGCCGGCCCCTGGATCAGCGGCAACCGCAGCCTCGAGGACAAATATCTCAGCGCCGCACTCAACGGCGCCGAGATGGTGCTGAAGGGCACGACCGCCTGCTACGACCTGTTCTTCGAGGTGCCAGCGCCGTCGGTCGAGGGCATGTCGGCTGTCGCCCGGGCCTATCAGGATGTCGGCATGCGCGCGACGATCGCGCCGATGGTCGCCGACACCACGCTCTATGAGGCCATTCCCGGCCTCTACGACGCCTTGCCCGAGCCGCTGCGCGCCGAGGTCGACCGCTTCCGGATGCAGCCCTATGCCGAGACGCTGAAGGGCTTCGAGGCTTTCGTCACGCAGGTGCGCTTCGATACGGAACGGCTAAAGATCGCGCTCGCCCCGACGATCCCGCTGCATTGCTCGGATGGGTTCCTCGGCGCCTGTCGCGACTGTGCCCGCCGCTTCGGTCTCGGCCTGCACAGCCATGTCGCGGAATCGAAGATCCAGGCGCTCTCCGGCATGAAGCGCTATGGCCGCACATTGACTGCCCATCTCGACCAGCTCGGCCTGCTCGGCCCCGATTTCACGGTCGCCCATGGCGTCTGGCTCGATCCGGAGGACATGCGCATCCTCGCGGGCCATGGCGCCTCGGTCGCGCACAACCCGGCGAGCAATATGCGGCTGGGCAGTGGGCTTGCCGACGTGCGGGCGATGCTCGCGGCCGGCGTCAATGTGGCGATCGGCACGGACGGCTCGAACAGCGGCGACAACCAGAACATGTACGAGGCGACGCGCCTGGCCTCCTTCGTCTCGAAGGTGCGTGGACCCGATGTCCGGGAATGGCTGACCACGCCCGAGGCCCTGCATGCTGCAACCGAAGGCGGCGCCCGCGCGCTCGGCTTCCAGGGCCGCATCGGCCGGATCGAAGGCGGCTACAAGGCCGATCTCGTCTTCGTCGATCTCGGCCATATCAACTGGCTGCCGCATAACCGCACGGTGAACCAGATCGTCCATGTCGAAGACGGCACGGCGGTGCGCGACGTGATGATCGGCGGTCGCTTCGTCGTGAAGGAGGGGCGCCTGCTGACGCTCGACCTCGCGAAGCTGGCGCGCGAGGCGGAAGCGGCGCGCGAGCGGCTGGAAGCGGCGAACGCGCCCATGAAACTGCTGGCCGAGAAACTGCAGGATGCGGTCGCGAGCTTCTGCGTCGGCCTCGCCCGGCAGCCCTACCAGGTCGAGCGCTACGGCGCGCCGCTGCGCTGAGGCACGGCTCCGTTCGGCATTCGGCCGTCGAACGGAGATCCCCTTCGCGGACGCGACCGACCGGCCGGCTTCGCTGATGGCCGGTCGTCGGCGACGGCCTCACCAATATGCCCGGTAGACCGTGCGGGGATAATAGTGCGGGCCGTAATAAGCCCGGTTCCAGCCGTAATAGCGCGGGGCATAATAGACGGGCCGCGCATAGTAATAGCCCGGGCGATAATAGACCCGCGGGCCATAATAGGAATAGGCGGGATAGCCATATCCGTAGCCATAGGCCGGATAACCGTATCCATAGGCATAGGCGGGCGTCGTTGCTGCGGCGACCAGGCCTCCGAGCAGCGCCCCACCGACCAGCCCGGCAGCGACAGCGCCGCCGCCCCAGCCATAGTTGCGATAATACCCGCCGTGATAGCCCCAGCCGCCCCCGCGCCAATATTGCGCGTCGGCGGTTCCGACACTGCCGGTCATGATCAAAGCGGCAGTGGCGAGCGTTGCGAGTTTCCTCATGACACCCTCCCACCTTGCTGTGACGCAAGCGAGGCCAACCGACGCCGTGTCGCTTCCGCTATCCCCGGGCAGAAGTGCCGTCGTGGGCCGGTGCTTTCGCGCCAACCGTCTCCGATAACGCCGAATTTACACGCGTTTCCGGCGGGATGCAGCAGCCTTGATGCCGCGCGTTTGGGACAATACTCCGATGCGCGTCGGAGGAGGCGGACCTGATGACCGGCATAGGCTGTTGCCAGAGTTCTGGGCGCCAGCGCTCGGGCCCGCTTGGGCAGGGAAGAGTCTGAGGATTTGCTGCAGCTCTGAGGGGATGCTTGGGGTTGCAGACGTCGCGGCTCGACGCGCGTGCGGTCGTCTGCAACTGTTCCGCCATGGCTAGCGATCCCAAACACCTTGTCGCTGCAGGTTATGACGACGTTGCAGACGCATATCTCGAACGGTTCGGGGTATCTGCTGTTCGTCAGAAATGGCTCGGCCGTCTTATCGACAGCCTGCCAGCCGATGGCGGCCGGGTCCTCGATCTCGGATGCGGTGCGGGCATCCCCGTGGCGCGGGATCTTGCGGCATTGGGACATGCCGTCATCGGTGTCGACGCATCGGCACAACAGATCCTCAGGGCTCGAAAGCAGGTCCCGCTGGCGACGTTCATCCAGGCGGATATGTGCGACGTGGCGCTTGAAGCCGGTTCCTTCGACGCGGTTGGCGCCTTCTATTCGATCACGCATGTCCCCTCTGTCCAGCAAGGACCGTTGATCCTGAAGATCGCGAGATTGCTGAAGCCGGGCGGTGTCTTTGTCGGAAGCTTTGGAACAGGTGTTTCCGGCGAGTGGACCGGTGAATGGCTGGGAACCACGATGTTCTTCGGTCACAACGGCGAAGCGGAAACACTGAAATATCTATCCGATGGCGGATTGCTCGTCCGCAAATCGTCGATCGAACCGCAGGACAACGAGGAGGCCTCCTTTCTGTGGATCGAGGCCGCAAAGGAGACCTGACCGCTTTTGCTCAATCGGGTATTTGCGCCCGCGGCCCGGGAGGATCGCGGGAACCAATGAACGTCCGCCAGCATCTCTTGCAGAACTCGCGGGAGCATCGCGATTGCTGCCGATCGCCGCATGGACCCGGCTCGGAGCGCTGCTTTGCGTCTCCCGCCGGTCAGATGGCCAACGGGTTCACCGCGGCTCCGATCAATCGGACCAGCGAGAGAGCCGTCATCTCCGATGATTTCGGATTGGCGGCAAGGGCGCGGTTCTCGATTGCGATCTCGAGCCGGCCGAACGCCCCGCTCGCGGCAAGGCGATGGCTGTTTGCCTTCGCCCCGGGATCGGCGACGAGCTGGATGCGGGTCCGGTCGAGCCCGATGCCGGCCAGCGCGCTGATCACCGCGACATTGGCGTTCTGCGGGAACAGCGACGCCGCCTCGCGCGCGGTTCCGCAGAAGAAGGTCAAGGGCGCCGAAAGCGCGTCGAGCGACGCCATCGCCTCGGCCGCCGTGCCGCGCCAGGCCGCGGGCGGCTTGACGATGGTATGGGTGACCTCGTCCAGCGGAAGCGCCGCGGCCGCGGCCAAGGCATCGATCCCCCCGAGCGCGCCCGCCGGAATCAGGAGTCGGCTGCCATTGGTCTCGGCCACCTCCAGGAGCCTGCCGAGCAGCGCATCGTCGCAAAGGGCGCTGGTCGAGGCCACGGCGAAGGCCGGGGCGTGGCGCAGCGCTGCCGCGCCCCATCCGGCCACAGCCTCGCGCCCGGCGGCTTCGACGACGAGGTCGAGCCCGAGACCGGCGAGCTGCCCCGGATCCGTGATCGGCGCCGCGCCCGTCGGCAGGTCGGGCGCGCTCGACAGATCGCGAAGGCCGATGGCCGCGACAGTGACGCGGGAGCCCAGGCGCTGCGCCAGCAACCCGGCGACGCGGCGGCTGATCGCGCCCCAGCCGATCAGGGCGATCCGAAGAGGCTTGCGCGGGTGCGACATGGTCAAGCGGCCGCCGTGTTGCGAGCGAGTTCGAGCAGCTTGCCACCGTTCAGGCCGTCGAGGAGGCTGAAATGATGTCCCGCGCAAAGGACCGGCGGTCCGGCCCGCCAGGCGGTGGCAAGTGCGGCTGACTGGGCCTTGAAGGCATCGCTTTCCACTTCGCCAACGGCGAAGGCGAGGCGTGCGGAGGGGCAGGGCCGGCCGTGCAGGCTCAGGCGTTCGGCCCGGGCCAGGTCGTCGAGGCCAAGCAGGCGCCCGAGCGGGAGATGGCCGAGCGGTGTCAGGTCGAAGAGACCCGAGAGCAAGAGCCCGGAGGCAATGGGCGGGGCATCCGACGCAACCAGCGCCATGGCGGCGAGGTGGCCGCCGGCGGAATGCCCCGCGAGATGCAGCCGCGCGGCGTCGATGCCGAGCGCCTCGGCTTCCCCGACCAGGAAGTTCAGGGCAGCGACGATCTGCTCCGCGCTCCGCTCCAGCGGGGTCTCGGGCGCAAGCCCGTAATTCGGCATGGCGACGGCGAAGCCGGCCGCCAGCATGCCCTGTGCGAACTGCGCGTGCTGGACCTTGTCGGAGGCCTGCCAGTAGCCACCATGGACGAAGACCCAGAGCGGCGGGCGCGAGACGCCCCGTGGCAGGTAGAGGTCGAGCGTCTCGAAACGCCCCGGCCCATAGGCCAGGTCGCGGCCGCGGTGATGAGCGCGGAAGGCTTCGCCGTCGCGGCTCCATTGCCGGAACAGCGCCTTCATGTCGGCCTGCAGGCGCGGACTGTACTGGCGGGCGAGCTGCGGCAGCGTGTGGCCTTGAACGAGCCTCTCCGGTGGTGGTGTCGGCTCGGAGTGCCGCGCGCGGATCGCCAGGCCGGGCTCGGCCCTCGGCTGCAGCCGGATCGGCGGGCGGAAGCCGGCGAAGACCTCGCGATAGGCGAGCTCGACCTCATGGCGCGAGAGATGGAAGGCCGCCGGCTCGCCTGTCTCCCATGTCATCGAGAGCAGATGCTGCGGCCCGCAGCCGGCTGCGACCAGCCCGTCGAGGATCGTCGCGAGCGCATCGCGCAGCGCCTCGACCGGATCGGTCAGGGATGTCGTCGCGACTAGCTCTGCCGCGACCATGTCAGACGCCGACATAGCGATGTACCATTTCTGCCTGCGCCGCGAGATCGACGCTGCTGCCGGACCAGACGGTGCGGCCCCTTTCGAGGATGTAGTGG
>NZ_JBFTZN010000198.1:0-11077 GCF_056406775.1 Allobosea sp. P1_A7 | reverse complement strand
GCATTGGCCTGCTGCGTCGCCGCCGCTTGGGTCTGCGCGCCGCGGCTGATCTGGTCGATCGCTATCAGGATCTCGCCCGCAGCGCCCGAAAGCTCCTGGACCGTCGCCGAAAGCTCCTCGGCCGCCGAACCGAGTTGTTCGCTTCCCGCGGCGATCGAGCTGCCGCCCTGGAGATCCTCGGCGAGCGTGGCCAATGACTGCGCGGCTTCCTCACTCTGGCTCAGCGCCTGACTTTGCTGCTGGACCGACCTCTGAGCTTCCGCAACTGCCGCAGATTGCTCCTCGGCCGCGCTCGCGACAAGTTCCGCGCCCCGGGCCGCCTCACGAACCGCCATATCGGCTTCGATCGCTGAGGTCAGAATCATCTGGCTGCGCTCGGAGAGTGCACCAAGCCCAAGCCGGATGTCGGAGAGGTCATGGGCAACTGCGCGCGCCAAGTCCTTTTGCTGCTCGGCGGCGCTCGCAGCGGACCTGATCTGATCTGCCAGGGAGAGGACCTCACGCCCAATCGTGCCGGCTTGCTCTTCGATTTCGCGCGCCGTGCGCTCGGCGGTCTCGGCCAGCGCACGCACTTCATCGGCAACGACGGCAAAGCCCCGGCCGACATCACCCGCACGGGCCGCCTCGATGGCGGCGTTGAGCGCGAGCAAATTGGTGCGATCGGAGATATCGGCAACCATCTGCGTCGTCGCGCCAATGCCGGTCGCCTGAGACTGCAACTTCTCGATGATCTCGACCGACGCGCGCTGTCGTGCCGCCGCGGCTTCAATCGACTTCGCCGCGTCATCGATCTGGGTCGCATTTTCAAGCACTGCCGCTTGCAGGTTATCAGTCTTGCGTCGTGCGGTTTCCGCGTGGCTCCGCGCTTGGGTGAAAGTCGTACCGAGCGTACCGATTGCCGTCAGCGATTGCTGGGCGGCGCCCGCGGCCTCCTCTGCCCCCGCCGCGATCTGCTCGAGCGACTGCTTCAGTTGTTCGGAGGCCGCAGCCGCCTGTGTCATCCCACTGGCAAGCTGCTCCGTCGCCGCGCCGATCCTCTCGGCAGCCTTCTCCTGCCTCAGTCGCGAACGCTGTTGGGAACGCTGCGCAACAGCGATCTTGTTCGCCGGTTTTTCCAGTTCGGATTGAGGTTCAGCCGGACTGGCCCGCCGCTTTGCGAGGTCCGTCGTCTTCACCAGCGCCATCGTCTACCTCGAGRATGCACGGACCAACCGAATTCGCGCGCGAAGAGCAACCTACGCAGCCAAATCTTCACCAACAAGCGCGAGGGCTAAAGATCAGGGACAGGTACCCAGCCCGGAAGCGCGAGCTCCAATTTCTGAACCAGCGCGGGAAAATGGAACGGTTTTTCGAGAACGATGCGATCGCGATGCTCCACTGGCAACGCCGTGCTGCCGTAGCCCGACGCAAATATGAAAGGTCGTTTGCGACGCGCGAGCACTTCCGCGACTGGGATGGACGACTCGGAGCCAAGACTCAAATCCAGGATTGCGAGGTCGAAATCTGCCGTCTCGGCCAGTGGAAGCGCATCCTTCAGAGTTTGCGCGCTGCCCGCAACCGTACAGCCCGCGTCGAGGAGCATTTCTTCAAGCATCATGCTGATCAGGGGCTCATCCTCAATGATCAGGATTTTCGGCTTTGCAGATTCAGCTTTCACCATGCGCGTCCCCTCACGGCTCACCGCCGGCATACAAGAACGCGCAACTGGTCGGTGAGTTCCATCGGCGGAGGAAGCCGACGGCCCCCCGTCAATGGCGCCACAATCACCTGACTCATCCCTCGCTCGAACGAGGCGATTGGCTCTGGCGAGCACCGTTATTTTTCCAATGCCTCAGAAAGCCGGAAGTTCCCCCACTTCCCGGCCAGCCCGGCGAATGGGCCGTCCCGGTCGGCGCCAGACTGTAGCAGAAGTCTACGCATCCGGTGCCTTGGCGCCAGGCTCGGCGGCAACAGGCGATTGATCGTGTGACAGTCGATTTTCGAGCAAGCGCCGCATTGCCAGAGCATTCTTTGGCGCAAAACCTTCATAGTCGTTATTGAAGTAGATCCACGCTCTCTTGGCGCCGCTCGCGTGGATTTTGTCGGCCCAGATTTTCAGTTCGTCGTCTGAATAATCATGCCGGTACCATCGTTCTGGACCGTGGAGCCGCAGGTAGACTTCATCGGCGGTCCGCACCAGGTCATCCGGAAGGCGGGGTCCGCTGCATGAGCAGAAGATCGTGCCTGTCTCACGAAAAGCCGCGTACACCGTTTCATTCCACCAGCTCGCGTGACGGAACTCCACGACGTTGCGCCGCGCCGGATCGAGCTGGCTCAGAATCCTGGTCAGCCTCACTTTTGTGAACTTGTAGCTCGGCGGAAGCTGGAAAAGGAGGCAGCCCATTCGGGGCCCGAGAATGTCGGCTATCGCCCCAAAGTCCTTTACGAGGGTCTTGGTGCCCTCAAACCTTTTGATATGAGTGATCAGCTCACATACTTTGATCGTATAGATGAAATTGCGATCGCCAGGTTGACGAAGCCAGCTTCTCACGTTTGCAACGGTTGGCCACGAATAGAATGACGCATTGATCTCGACAGTGTCGAACTGTTTCGCGTAGTGGCTGAACCATTCGCCCGTTGGCATCTGCGCCGGGTAGAATTGTCCACCCCATTTCCAGTAGAACCATCCCGAGCAGCCGACATAGACCGATGCCTCCAAGGAGGTATTCCCGCTCTTTGCGACTGTCCCCGCCAGGCGAGCGGCACGCATTTTTTCGGCGCGCCCAATGTTCTCTGTCCGCTGCTTCTCTCGGTGCAGCCGCCGCCGTTCGCGACGTTCTTCGGATCCAGGTGCTTTCCGCTTCGCGGCTTGCGAATCCATCATTGTCCTGACCGGCCGTTACGCGGGTGAAGTTGCATGGCCAGTTTGGGGTTCTGCTAGCGCAGCAGTCCCTCCGCCTCGAAGACATCCCAGCCGTCCAACTGCGACCGGGCGGCGTCCTCCCGGGCATTTCTGGCGTCGCCAGCCTTGCCCTGGCCGTTGCCCGCACGGGTCCGCGCGGCCTTCCCCGCCGCACGCCGCCGGGTATCGGCGAGCGCCTGCGCATCCTCCTCTCTCCAGATGGCCGGCAGGTCCCCATCAAGCACGGCCTCGATCTGCTGCGGGTCGAAGACGTGGAACGTCACAGCTTTTGCGCGCCCGCGCAGCTTGACGGTCCGTGTCCCGATGCTCTTGAGGCGACCGTCTTTCACCCACTTGTGACGCTCGCGGGAAGAGATCGTCAGAATATCCTCTGCCTCGCTTGGAAGTACGGGTAGCCCTGCGATCCCGCCCAGCGTGTCGGTGATGCACGCCGAAGCGGCCCTGAATACATCTGTCTCGGCCTCTGACATACGCAATGCGATACGCCCCGTCCCAGCCGTGATGCACATCCTCGCTGCCCAGGGCAGTCGGGCCCGAATTTCGCGTTCGATCCCCTTCGCTCGCACTGACGACCCAAGCGTCGCGGAAGACGGGAGCGGCCACTCGGCAACCAATGAAGGGGAGGCGTCCATGCTCCGCGTGGATGTCATCCGACCCAACTCACGTTTCCGGATAGCCGAGATTTCAACCTGGACCGATCGCGTATGTTCCGCTTTCCGGTTCAACGTATGGGCACGATCGACTACAGCAGGCCATTCGTCCGCACGCGAGGAGTTGGCAATTGTCCCGTCCGGGCACCTGCTCAATGAGCGCTGGTGATGCACAGGTCACAAGCGGAGGAGCCCGCCCTGCCCTTGCAGCCCCCTCCTAGCGCATCAGCCCCGCCGCGCGCAGCGCGTCCTCGATTACCTTTCCGACGCCCGCGGCAGCTTTCCCAGCCTGCCAGGACAGGGCCTGTATGTTGCTGTCGAAGCGCTCATTGCTGGTTGCGGGCTCCGCCCCTGCCTCGAGCTGGTTGGTCAACGAGACCTCAGACCCCGTCTCGGTCAACTGCCAGAACCGGGCAATGTGCCGTGTCGAGGAGATCCCTGCGTCGAGCATAAATGCCCCTGGGGCGCCGATATCGTCCGCGCCACTGAGCGGCGTGCCATGTCCCATACCTGAAATACTGAACGCCTCGATCTTTACGACGCCGTCCTTGTCCCGCCACAACCGCTGGCCATGCACGCCGATGGCGTTTTGCTCCGGGATCACACTCTCCAACCCATGCAGGCCACTCTATTGAGCGATGATGGCGTCCATGTTGATGTAAGCGACCGTCTGGTCGGCTCTGCCATGCCAAAGCGAGAGCGTGGGCCAAGTCCCCTGTTGGTTCGAAGCGCCGCGAACACGCGGCCCAGTTCCCGCTCCGAGGGAAGCCCATGCCCGCGCATCCGGTCGAACGCTTCCGGGATCGACGCCGCGCATCCGTAGGGAAGGCCGGCCACGATCGCGCCGCTGGCAAAAAGCTCGGGATAGGTCGCGAGCATCACCAAGGACATCCCGCCGAAAGCCCGGTGATATAGACCCGCCGCCGGTCAAGGCCATGAACTTCGACCATGGTGCGGACCATCTCCGCGATCGATAGTGCCTCTCCCGAGTCCCGCCCGATGTCTTCGGGCACAAACCAATTGAAACAAAGGTTTGGGTTATTTGCCCGCTGCTGCTCAGGGTAGAGCAGCGCGAAGCCATGTCGGTCCGCAAGCTGAGACCAGCCCGCACCATGGTCGTAACCGGCCGCCGTCTGCGTACAGCCGTGAAGCACCACGACCAGCGGGGCGTGTTCCTTCAAGCCCTGGGGAATATAGCTACAGGCCGTCAGCGCCCCCGGATTGGAACCGAATCCTCCGAGATCAGACAGGAGGTGAGGTTGTGCGGGACGGCCAGCGTGAGCTGTCCCTTGAGCCGATTTCAGGCGTGCGATCGTGTGGGAGAGGTTGCGCATCGCGGCTGTCCTTTGGGGTCATGCCGAGATGGCTGACACGAACTCAACTGCTCGCGTCGCATTATGTTGCAATGCACAATGAAATGAGTTCGGTTCCAACCAAGAGTGCACGCTTGGCGAATCCGGTCGACGATTTCAATCCGGTCAAGTGGGACCAATCCCGTCGCTACTTTGGCAGACTCTGAGGTCCCCTGCCCCCCGTTCCGGGGGGCAGGCTCGGCACCGAATAGAAGTAGAGGAGCGAAGTACTCACAGGATCGAGGCTTCCGCTGAAGTGAGGAACGCTTTTCCCTCCGGTTCGGAACGGGAGGTCAAAACTACGGTCGCAAGATAACCTTGATGACGCCGTCCTCCTTATCGCGGAACTTCTTGTACATTTCGGGCGCGTCCTCGAGGCTCGCTGGATGCGTGATGACGAAGCTGGGATCGATCTCGCCTGCCTCGATCTTCGCCAGCAGCGGCTTCGTATAGGCCTGGACGTGGGTTTGGCCCATCTTAAACGTGAGGGCCTTGTTCATCGCGGCCCCGATCGGAATCTTGTCGGCCATGCCGACATAGACGCCCGGGATCGAGATTGTCCCTCCCTTGCGACAGCACATGATGGCTTCTCGGAGGACGTGGACGCGGTCCGTCGCAAGAAACGTCGCTGCCTTGACTTTGTCGAGGATGGCGTCCGCCGTGCCGTGGCCAGCCGCTTCACAGCCGACGGCATCGATGCAACTGTCAGGTCCTCGGCCTTTTGTCCGCACCATCAGCTCGTCGTAGACGTCGAACTTCGAGAAGTTGATGGTCTCGGCGCCGCCGGTCTCGGCCATCGCCAATCGTTCTGACACCTCGTCGATAGCAATCACCCGACCAGCGCCCAACATGAAGGCAGAGCGGATCGCAAACTGGCCGACCGGGCCGCAACCCCAGATCGCGACGGTATCACCGTCCTGAATCTGGGCGTTCTCGGCAGCCATATAGCCGGTCGGGAAAATGTCGGAGAGGAACAGGGCCTGCTCGTCGGAAACACTGTCGGGGACCTTGATCGGGCCGATATCCGCCATTGGCACGCGCAGAAATTCTGCCTGGCCGCCGCTATACCCGCCAAGCATATGGCTGAACCCGAACAGTCCTGCGGGGGACTGGCCCATCGCCTTCGCCGCGATCTTGGCATTGGGATTGGTCCGGTCGCAGGCGGAGAACAAGCCTTGCCGACAGAACCAGCAGTCGCCGCAACTGATTGTGAAAGGCACGACGACGCGGTCGCCTATCTTCAGATTGGTGACTTCAGAGCCAAGCTCGATCACCTCACCCATGTTCTCGTGGCCGAGAATGTCGCCGCTCTCCATCGTCGGCTGATACCCGTCGAGCAGGTGCAGATCCGAGCCACAGATCGCGCAGCAGGTGATCCTGATCACCGCATCGCGGGGATGCTCGATCTTTGGATCCGGGACTGTATCGACGCGAACGTCGCCCTTGCCGTGCCAGCATAATGCGCGCATCGGTTTGCCTCCTCATCTGATTTCAGGTCGGGCAAACCGAATGCCGACCACCATGCCCCGAGAGGCAAACAGGCTCGGGAGGCAAGGGTTCCCGCAGGTACGATGTATTCCAGCGGCCAAAATGGCAGCAATGCTCGACCACGGTAACCTCCGCCAAAAAGGCGTGCGCCGTTTGTCCGACGGTGAAGGCATGGCAGCCCGTTCCGTCGGCCGCATTCTACCCGGTAGAGTTCCTTCATACCGACTCTCCTCGAAAGCCTCCCGCGCGTTTCCTTTAGCGGTCCGCCGGTCCGCTGCGTTCCGGCCCCCCTCGCGGATCATCCGGGTGAAGGTCGGGCCGAGCGTGGCCCGCTGCCGGAGCGCCAGGGCGACGCCCAGCGCTCGTCGATCAGCGGAAAGTTCGCGACGCTGGATGGGCTACCTGATATGGATAAGGCGGGGCTGTGTGATCCACAGTGGTGGTCGTGATGCGCGAAGAGTTTCCAGCTCATCCGCACCCTCATCGCAGGCTTGCGGCTATCCTCGCGGCGGACATCGTTGGTTACAGCCAGATGATGGGTCACGACGAGGAAGGAACGGTTCGCCGGCTGAAGCAGGTTCGCCGCGAGATCGTCGATCCCACACTTGAAGAGCACTACGGGAGACTCATAAAGAACACCGGCGATGGCTTCCTCGCTATGTTCGACAGTCCGCTCGAAGCCGTGAGATGCGCGATTGTCATTCAGCAGTCCGTGACGGCAAGGAACACCGATCTTCCGCGTGAACACAGGCTTCAATACCGGATAGGGGTGAACCTAGGCGACGTTATCGTTGAGCCCGACGATGTCTTCGGCGACGGCGTCAACATCGCCGCCCGCCTGGAGGCGCTAGCGACGCCCGGCGGCGTCTATATCTCAGGCGGCGTCTACGAACAGATCAAGAATAAGCTGGTCTGCGGATATCAGTCGCTTGGCGACGAGAAGCTGAAGAACATCACCGATCCTGTTCGCATCTATCGTGTGCTTCCCGATCCGGCTTCCTTCACTCGCGCGACGAAAAAAAGACGCCTATTTTTGATACCTGCGGGGATCGCGGCAGCATTTGCGCTGCTTGTCGCAGGCCTCTACTCCGCCGGCTACTTGGTCGGCGGAAAGCCAAGTCTGGTGTCAGTCGAACAGCGCCCGCAATGGGTGCCCGTCCCCCTCGTCACCGTGACAAACCAACCTACCCGTGCCTCACGGGTTGAGACGCCGGCAAGCAACAATGCGGATGCGGCCAGACCTTTGGCCCCATTGGCGGATCCCACGCCTGGCGCCCCAGCTTCAGATCCGCAGGTCGCGATTTTGACTCCGAACCTTCCTGCTGCACGGATGATCCAAACCGCTTCCGGCTTCCGGGACTGCGAAACCTGCCCCGAAATGATCCGCATACCCGGCGGGGCTTTTCGGATGGGTAGCGACGAAGACTCCTCGGAACAACCGATCCGGACCGTGACCATCTCGCCGTTTGCAATCGGTCTGTCGCCCATCTCCGTCGCCGAGTGGAACCGATGCGCGGCCGCAAAGGGCTGCAACTTCTCGCTCGACGGAAGCGACACAACGCCAGCCCGCAATCTGAGCTGGCTCGATGCCAAGCAATATGTGGACTGGCTCGCGCAATTGACCGGTAAGCCATACCGTTTGCCGAGCGAAGCGGAGTGGGAATACGCCGCAAGGGCGGGCACCTCGACCCGCTTTTGGTGGGGGCGAGAGCTCGAACCCGGCAACGCCAATTGCAGGGACTGCGGCGGGCCTCAAGATCCGAAGGTTCCGATGCCGGTCGGCAGTTTCGCACGCAATTCATTCGGGGGTGCCGATTTCGGAGGCGGCGTCGCGCAGTGGGTGGCCGATTGCTGGCTGCCCAACTACCGGGATGCGCCGTTGGAGGGCTCCCCTCGGACGGCTGAGAATTGCCGCGAGAATGTCCTGAGAGGCGGCTCCTGGCGAAGCAACGCTGTCTCGGTGAGGCCAGCGAGCCGGACCCATTACGATACGGGCGTCCGTTACCCTGCACACGGATTCAGGATAGCTCGCTCGCTCTGACAGGAGGGTTCCATGGGCCGATCCGCCAGCGGCATCTTTCTCGCCTTTGCTGTAGTCAGCCTTTTCCCGCTCGAAACCTTGGCGCAGACAGCGCCGGGCCCAACGCCCTCCACACCGCAACGGGCGCCATCTCCGGATGCGCGCCTGTACATCATCTATCCTTGGGACGGAGCGCAGATCCGCGGCGAATTCTGGGTGCGGTTCGGCCTACGAAATATGGGCGTGACGCAGGCCGGCAGCTCCGCTCCGAATGCCGGACATCACCACCTTCTGGTCGATGTCACCGATGAGATTGTTCCGGACGAGCCGCTTCCGTCAGACAACAAGCATCTTCACTTCGGTGCAGGGCAGACTGAGGCGAGGCTTGAGTTGCCGCCTGGCAAACATACCCTGCAATTAGTGCTCGGCGACCCCGACCACCGGCCATTCAAACCGATGCTCATCTCGAAGAAGGTGACCATAACTGTGTTGCCAGCGGCGCCGGCGAGAACGTTGAAGAAGGCCAGTGGAAAGGGTGCTTAAGGTCTAGGGAGCCCACCCCTGTGCTCCGGTGGCCCCATCCGCGGCCCGCACTTCTTTTCATGGTTCTGGTATTGGGCGAACACAAACCCGGTCGTGGTGAAACTGTCGAGGGACCAGTTCGTTTTCTCTGCGTGGTGGCTCTCCATCCTTAGGAGCCGCACGGCCTAGGGTCCCGCCGAGGTTTGCCGCCGGCGGGGCCTTTGCTGGCATCGGACACTGCCCTCGATCGTCTATTGAACATCGACAAGCCATTCCGCAGCCGAAAACCGCATGCAATGCGATGAATTGTTTCCCAACCGAAGAAGCACAGCCGCGGACACATGAGGTCCTCATCCCGATCGAAGGGCAGGACCTTCTATCTCGTCTTCAGGCGATGGATACTTGGCTGACCGAGTGGGACATTGCCTATCAGGTTGCGGGAATCGACGACTCAGCGATAGCCATCCGCTTTTCGAGTGAGCAGTTCACCCGCGCTTTTGCTGAGACTTTCGGCCTCGTCACTAAATGATCAGATCAGCTTCAGCCCCTGACCGCATTCGAGGCGCGCGCTCGATGGCCCGGCCTCACTGGGCAAACCCTGTACCTCGGCATCGTTGAGGAGGCGCGCGGGCTTGCCGAAATGACGGGATATCGCTGGCCAATCCGCGTTCGAGCCACGTCTCGGGTGCCACCATCGCTGTGACCGGCAGTCATCCGATCATTTGACTGAGAACGGCTCAGTCCTTCCTGAGCTTCCCGAGATTGCCCGGCAGCCCCGAAAAGGGAAGATCGTCCGGCGTGAGCAAGCTGTGGGGCGGGGCCGGCCCGTGACTGTTCTCGTCCTCGTCCGCCTCATTCCAGCGGCGGATCTCAGCGGTGAGCTGACGGAACTCGTCCGCCTGCGGAGATCCTTCGGGCGCATCGCTCAACGCGGCGGCGCGCTGTACGGCAGCCTCATACTCCTCGTGGTTTCTGAACGTCATGTCCGGGAATCCACTTGTGAGTTGTCGCTGGCGGCGTTCTCGTCGAGCAGGCCTGATGCTGCGCGCAACAGCGTCTCCGGAGGTGCGATGTCTTCCTGAAGATGCCATTCGACGAACTCACGACTCTCTCCCGACCGTTCCGCCAGGAGAGCAACCCAATCGCGGCGCGGGAACGCTGCATTCATGCGCAGCGCAAGATCCTGGCCGGAAGCAACTGCCTCTGAGGGTCCCATGTGAGCCTCCCGTGTCTCCTGAGATGAAAGGGGCCTCGCGAACGAGTACGGCTTCGTCAACGACTTCAATGAGTTCGCGTCCATCCGTTTTGCTGCGTGAGCCCATGCGGCTGAAGCATCAGGGGAACAGCCTTCATGTCCCCCGCCTCTCGCGTGGGGTGACCTCAATGACCTGCCTGCGGCCATTGCGCAGCAGTCCGAAGGCGGTGGGCCGGCCGATCTTGTCCTCGGCCAGCAGGCGCACGAGATCGTCGGCACCGGAGACACGGGTGCCGTCGACCGCCACAATGATGTCTCCTGCCCGTATGCCGGCCACATCAGCCGCGCCTCCGCCCTCCACGGAGTCGACCATGACGCCCGCCGCCTGATCCACGTCAGCCGCAACCTGGATGCGACGGGCGATCACGGCCGGGTGCGCCGCGATGCCGATCGAGGCCCGGCGGACCCGACCGTGGCGGATGAGGCCGCCCATCACGAAGCTCGCCGTGTTCGACGCCACCGCGAAGCTGATGCCTTGCGCGCCCATGATCATGGCGCTGTTGATGCCGATGACCTCGCCCCGCGATGACACCAGCGCGCCGCCCGAATTGCCCGGATTGAGCGCAGCATCGGTCTGGATCACATCGTCGATCAGCCGGCCGTTCTTGGCGCGCAGCGAGCGGCCGAGCGCCGAGATCACGCCGACCGTCACCGTCGCCTCGAACCCGAGCGGGTTGCCGATGGCGACGGCGATCTGTCCTCGCTTCAGCAGCCCGCTGTCACCGAGACGGCCCGTCGGCAGGCTCACGGGCGGTTCGGCATGGACGAGCGCCAGATCGGTATCCGGGTCATCGCCGATCAGACGCGCATCGAAATGCCGCCCGTCTGGCATCTGCACCCCGACCCGCGCCGAGCCTTGCACGACATGGCTGTTGGTGAGAATGAGCC
>NZ_JBFTZN010000197.1:0-11081 GCF_056406775.1 Allobosea sp. P1_A7 | reverse complement strand
GTGTCTTGGGACTCAGAGATCTTGGGGTCTCTGGGAGATGCCGGGATAACCCGCAGCGTCAGCAGTTGTTCCCGCCATGTCCCCTGCGGGCGCGCCAGAGCCTCAGCATCGCTCAGCYGGCCGGGAACGCAGACGCAGCCCGGCAGTTGATCTCGGTCCGACCTTTCAAAGGAGGTGCATCATGCCGGCGAAATCCAAAGCCCAGCAGAAGGCCGCGGGAGCGGCGCTCGCCGCCAAGCGCGGCGAGATCAAAACCAGCGAGCTGAAGGGCGCGTCGAAATCGATGGCGAAGTCGATGACCGAAGAGGAGCTGCACGACATGGCTTCGACCAAGCGCAAGGGCAAACCCGAGCACGTATCCAAGGCGCACTGAACCTCGCCCCGGCGCCCGGGTGCTTGCATGCCGATGGCCGCCTGGCGTGAATGCGGGGGACGGTCGAGCGAGCACTGACGCCTGCGGTCAGCGGCTGTCACCCGTGCTTCGTGGGAGCCTTGGCGCGTTCGCCGCCGTGGCGTCGAATTGCTGAACGGCCCGCTCCGCGAGCTGGCCGGCTCCGCCGGCATCCCAGAGCCCGACCACGATATAGCCGAGGCGTTCCCGTTGGATGGACGTTCTCTGTCGATCGATCTCGCCGCGTGCGTCGATCTGGCCCCACGCGGTCTCGAACGCCGCAACGATGACGGCGACCTCTTCTGGCGTGGCGACAATCGAGCGGAACGGCATCGACCTTCCCCTCGACGAGAAGTGAGCGCGCCGCCCCCCTCAAATGCAAGTGCAAATAGTGACGCGGGCTTCGCCTCCGCCTCCTTGAATGGCGGGGCGCCGGCGGCCTCAGCGGGACCGCGCGGGTGCGCGCCTGGCGCCCCGTCCGCGCCGGTCCATGGCGAGCTTGGCCAGCACGCAACCGAACACCGCGATCATCAGGGGCGGCGTCCGCAACCGCGCGATCAGGAACCCGAGCGGAACGGCAAACTGCTTGGGGTACTTTCCTTCTGCAATGTCGCGAGCCAGCCATAACCCGACGAGATGAACGAGGGCGCGCATGCATTTTCCCTTCTGCAAACCATGAGACGACCGCACCAGGACAGTCTCGCCCTGTGCGTTGAACGGCGTTACTGCCGCCGCTGACGGGGCGCACCCGGCTTCGCCGGGCTCTGGACGGCAATCGGATCGCTCGCCGGAAACGTCTCCTTCAGCGCCTGGTCGAGCCGCTGATCTGCCGTGACTTCGCGCTCGGCCTGGCGTTGCGCGTGTTGCTCCTTACGGAGGCTCTCAATCGCCGGGTTCGTGTCTGGGCGCATCGCTCGTCTCCATTTCGGTGTCATCGCCGACAGGCGTCCAGGGGTAACGTCGCGCGGTTTGATCCGTTCCACTTCGATCTCAGTCGAGGACGCGGCCCGGGGCCGTCGTGAACCAAGCCATCGCGAACAAAGTGACGGGGTTTGACGTTCACCCCATGATGCGGGCGGGCAGTGCTTCCCGCAGCCAGGGAGGAGAACCGCATATGGCGATCAAGCGCCCCGTCATGCTCATCGCCAGCGTCGCGGCCTCGGCGCTCATGCTCGCCGCTTGCGACAGTCGCTCCACCCTGCCCGAGGAGGCGGGCTACGGCCCCAACCCGACTTTGCCCGAGCCCAGGACGACATGGTTTCCCACCGTGAAGATCGCCGATGCGATCGGTTGGAAGCTGGGGGAGAAGCCGACCACGCCCAGCGGCGGCCAGGTGAGCACATTCGCCAGCGGGTTGCAGCATCCGCGCTGGCTCTACGAGCTCCCCAATGGCGATGTGCTCGTGGCCGAAAGCGACGCGCCACCGAAGCCGGCGGAGAAGAGCGGCGGCATCCGCGGCTGGGTGCAGGGCGTCTTCATGAAGAAGGCCGGATCGCAGACGCTCAGCGCCAACCGGATCATGCTGCTGCGGGACGGTGACGGCGACGGCGTCGCCGAGACGAAGAGCGTCTTCCTGGAGAACCTCAACTCGCCATTCGGCATGGCCCTGATCGGCGACCAACTCTACATCGCCAATGCCGATGCGCTTGTCCGCGTCCCCTACCGGCAAGGCGAAACCAGAAGCGCGGGCGCGCCGGTGAAGGTCGCCGACCTGCCCGCCGGCCGGAACCACCATTGGACGAAGAGCCTGACCGCCAGCGCGGACGGCTCGAAGCTCTATGTCGGCGTCGGTTCGAACTCCAATGTCGCCGAAAACGGCTTGGACGAGGAGGAGCGGCGCGCGGCCGTGCTCGAGATCGACCCGGCGACGGGGGCGACGCAGCTCTTTGCGACGGGCTTGCGCAACCCTGTCGGGATCGACTGGAACCCCGTGACCAGGGAACTCTGGGTGGCGGTCAACGAGCGCGACGAGATCGGCGACGACCTGGTGCCGGACTACATGACCTCGGTGAAGCGTGGCGGCTTCTATGGCTGGCCCTACAGCTATTATGGCCAGCATCTGGACAGGCGCGTCGAGCCCCAGAAGCCGGAACTGGTCGCCAAGGCGATCAAGCCGGATTACGCTCTGGGTTCACATACCGCCTCCCTCGGGCTGGGCTTCGTGCCGCCGGGCCGCCTCGGGCCGCGCTATCAGGGCGGCGCCTTCATCGGCCAGCACGGTTCATGGAACCGCTCGCGCCCGGTCGGCTACCGCGTGATCTTCGTCCCCTTCAGCGATGGCAAGCCAGCCGGGATGCCCCAGGAGATCCTCACCGGGTTCCTGAACGAGAAGGGCGAGGCACGGGGGCGGCCCGTCGGCGTGCTGGTCGACCGGCTGGGCGGCCTGCTGGTTGCCGACGATGTCGGCAATACGGTCTGGCGGGTTGCCCTGCCGGGAGGCTGATTGCGACAGGGACGAGGGCCGCTTGCCCAGGTCGAGCTTCAGTCACAAGGAAAGGCCCGCCATCGATGGCGGGCCTTTCCCGTCTATCCGCCGATCATTCGATGATCTGTACGATCCTGCGGGTCTTCGGCTCGACCAGCACCGTCTGATCGTTCACGACGGTGTAGCGATACTGGGTCTTGCCGAAACGCTCCGGGACCTCTCGATAGGTGACGGTTTGGGGAAGCGTCGCTCCGACGACGACCTTCTCGCGATAGGCCACCGACGGCACCTTCTGCTCCGTCACATAAGTGCGGAACTCGGAGCGCCGGTCGGCCGCGATGCCGCCGACGATCGCCCCCGCCGCAGCGCCACCGACAGCCCCGACGGCCGCTCCGGCCGGCCCGCCGACAATGGCTCCACCAACGGCTCCGGTTCCCGCGCCGGCAGCGGCGCCACCGGCCGCACCAGCATTGGGTTGCTGCGCCGACACGGCCATAGGCAAGGCAACCAGCGCAGCCACAAGGACAATCTTCCTGATCATAGTCGATCTCCTGTTAGCCCCCGGCCGATGAAGGGAACAATCTGTTAAGCCATTGGTTCCATGAACAATTATTCAGGAACGGGGTTTTCGACCGGGGAATCTCGGGCGGTCTTGCGGCGGGGTAGCGGCAGGGTCGGCGCCGCTTTCCTGCGGTAGCGGGCAACAAAGGTCGTCCTGCCTTAAGGTTACGATCATGCCGTGATTGAGTATCGGCCAGCCAGCAGGCGCATTACGTTGAGGCTGGCTATCGTGAAACGAGCGCCCGGGAACGACAATGATCTCGCTGACACTGTCTGACGGATCTCAGGTTCAGGTGCTGGCGCGCCGGGTCGCCCGGATCAGGCGGGCTGTTCCCGGTGATGGCGACCCGTTGGCCAAGACCCGCATCGACTGCGTCGATGTGCTGCTGGTGATCGAGCTGCCGGACTATGTCGCCGCTGTGGTCGGCGAGAAACTGCCGACACTCGCCGAACTTGCGCTGCCGGACGGATCGCCGGTCTGGTTCGACGCCGAAAAGGCATCAGGCCCGCTTCCACTCGATTCCAGACACCAAGGGGATGGAATCCTGTCCTCGCTTCACATCAGCGGCAAGCGGCAGTTCGTCGGCAATTCCCATGAAGACGTTGCCGAGGTGATCTCCTGCGCCGGCGGCGCCGCGCTCCCGATCCCGAGGGCGCGCCTGTTCGGCAAGGCGATCGATCTCGTTCACTCCTTGCGCGACATCCGATCCCAGGAGAGAGAATGGGACTAGGCGCAAGGGGACCTGAACCCGAGCGACCGCGGATCCCAGCATGATGCGGCAGGCGATCCGACCGATCCGCCTTCGACGACCAGATAAGATCACGCAGGACGGCGCTTCCGCGCGCTGCCGGATCAGCCGACCGCCGCCAGCGCACGCCGCTTCATTGGCCCTGCGCCTTGTTCGTCGGGACGGAGCGTCAGAACCGAGACGCCGGACGCTGTCACGGCAACGGTGTGCTCGAACTGAGCCGACAGCGAGCCGTCTCTCGTCACGACAGTCCAGCCGTCAGCCTCTGTCTTCACGCTCCCTCGACCGCGGTTGAGCATCGGCTCGATCGTGAAAACCATGCCCTCGCGGAGGGCGAGGCCGGTTCCCGGCTTTCCGAAATGCAAGACCTGCGGCTCCTCGTGCATCTCCCGGCCGATGCCGTGACCGCAATACTCGCGCACCACCGAATAACCGCTCCGCTTGGCATGTCGCTCGATCGCCCAGCCGATATCTCCGAGCCGCGCACCCGGCCGAACCGCCTTGATGCCCATCCACATCGCTTCATAGGTGGTCTGGACCAGCCTCCTGGCGGCTGGTTTCACCTCGCCGACGAAATAGGTTTTGCTGGAATCCGCGATATAGCCGTTCTTCTCGAGCGTGATGTCGAAATTGACGATGTCCCCGTCCCGAAGCACGGTCGATTGCGAGGGAACACCGTGGCAAACGACATCGTTCACCGAAGCATTCAACACAAAATCATAGCCATACTGGCCCTTGCTCGCAGGTCGGGCCTGGAGATCGTGGACGATGAAGTGCTCGACCAGTTCATTGACCTGAAGTGTCGACAGGCCGGCGAGCGCGGTTCGATCCAGCATCCCGAACACGGAGGCCAGTAACCTCCCGGATTCGGCCAGCAATGCCAGCTCGCGAGGCTGCTTTGTCATGCGTCAGTCTCGGCGAGCGGCTGAGCCTTGACGCCTGCGGCATTCAGCTCGCGCTCGATGATCTCAGTGAAGCTGAGCCCCGGATTGGTCTCGCAGAGCATGCCGAGCTTGATCCAGTAGGCAGCCTGCGCATTGATCGACCGAAACGATACCTTGCTCGCCCGGCGCAGCTGATCGTGCAGGTCGTCATCGATGTTCACGATGCCCATCGGAGTCTCCATATACGTTTCATATATGGATCGTATATATGTCGAGGATACGAAAGCCAAGGGGCGGCATCGCAAGCGCCCGGTGCGAACCGCCTGACACTGGTCCCGAGAATGCATGGCCTATCGTACAGCGTGGCATGACCGCCGCCAGGCAGGCCGTCTGGAAGGTCCCGCGCCCAAATATCAGGATCGACTTTGGTCGGATGACGCATCCGACGAGTTGTGAGACCCTCAGCGTCACCGATGGCCTCAGTATGGATTCATAATTCTCCTTCAGCCGAACGGGGCGGGACAAGAGGTGACGATCAATCCTTGGCTCATGGCGGAACAGTTCGAGTCCGTGAACTGCACGGTTGCTGTCTGGACGGGTGAGAGTCCGACGGCAACC
The DNA here is from genome assembly GCF_056406775.1 of Allobosea sp. P1_A7. Lineage (NCBI taxonomy): Bacteria > Pseudomonadati > Pseudomonadota > Alphaproteobacteria > Hyphomicrobiales > Alloboseaceae > Allobosea > Allobosea sp. P1_A7. The sequence continues at coordinate 5,453 of NZ_JBFTZN010000197.1, read as the reverse complement.
TTCACCGGCATACGCGCGGCTGCGCGCTATGCAAACGCAGCCTTTCTGGGTGGCGCAATCGTGGAGATCATCATCGATCACACCAATGGTTGCGCCATCATCATCCGGGATGACGACCTGATCGCGCTGCTCGAATACGCTGCCTTCAACTAGGGCAGCCGCGGCGGATACGGGAGAGTTGTCGCCACGGTATCTCGCTCTGGATCGGCCCTCACTTCTGCGCGCTCCAGCGACCAACGCTTGAGGCAGCCGTCGCTCGCGTCTTTGCGCAAAGCACATCATTCAGAAAAAAATGCCGGCCAGCGCAGCGGCCAAGGCCGCGCCGACCGGCTTGCCCGCGATGGGAGGGGAAAGCGAGCAATGCGAGATTAGCGCGCTTCATGACCAAGAGAACAGCAACAAATGCAATATCGCCATGCGTTCATTATTTCAAAATTAGAAGCAATTCTGAGATTGCCGCTACGATACCGTGATGTAATCGACCGCCTGTCTACTTTGAAAACCGCCTCCCGCGGCGCCCCTCCCCCAACCGTTCTTGACCATCAGGCCGCCTCTTCCATTGCGGCGGTCCGATTGACCGTCATGCTGCGGGGAATGCGCCATGGGCACTCCGGAGAGCCAGCCCGGACCGGCCTCAGGACCCCGACAGCAGCGAGGCGCCGACATTGATGCCGAAGGCCAGGATAGTGGTGTTGAAGAAGAACGAGAGGATGGAATGGGCGAGCACGATCGTCCTGACCTCGCGTGTGGTGACGCCGACATCCGATGTCTGCGACGTGCAACCGATCGTGTAGGAGAAATAGAGGAAATCGACATAGTCGGGCTCGCCCTTGCCCGGAAAATCCAGGCCGCCCTCGGCACCGTCATCGCTGTAGAAATCATGGGCGTAGTGCAGCGAGAAGAAGGCATGCACCAGCGCCCATGAGCTGAGGATGGTCACGGCGCCCAGTGCCAGGTGCAGTGTCTTTTCGTCGGGCGGCACGGTCTTCAGGCCGGCGAGCTGAATGCCGATGGCCGCGACGCTCGCGGCGGCCGCCAGGCAGGCGATGATCAGGATGGCGAGCGCGCCTTCATCCTGCTCGGCGGCACGCGCCCTGATCTGCTCGACGGTCTCGCCGAAGATCATCGTCGTCAGCAGGCCGAGATAGAGGATTGCGCCCGCGTCCCACGCCACCAGAAGCCGCGTCACCCAGCCCCAGTCGCGCGGCAGCACGATCGTCAGCAACATCACCGCCACCAGCGCAATCAGAAGGCGGGGCCGAATGAGCAGGGATTGTGGGAGGAGCTTCATCGGATCTCACGCCTGCAGGCCAATGACCCTGTCCAGGACGGAGCGATGCCGGTCAGATCATCGGGCGGGATAGCGCATCCAGACCGATGATCCAGCCCCTCATGTTTGCGCCGGCTTTCCAAAGAACCGCAATCCACATTTCGGGCAGAAGCTCTAATCCCGAGTGACCACATGGCCTGGCGCATCTCGGACAGCAGGGGCAGGAACCGACCAAGACTGCGTCCACGTCTCGGAGAGGGTGCGGTTTCGCGACTTGAGATAGACGCGCAAGTCGGCAGTTTGCCCTACTGGCAAGGTCGCGTCGAGGATGACACGAAAGCCTTTCGCGGCGGGATTGGCGGCGATGATGGTATGGGCGATCGAACCGGCGGTCGTCGAGGCGACGACCTCGACACGCTTGGGGTCGCTCACGAAATACGCCAGATCGCCATCGCCAAAATCGATGATGAACCGCTGCTTGCCCATTCCGTCGGCATCGGGCTCCCGGATGTCCCAACCGCTGAAGCTGTTGCGGACCTGCGCCATGGCATGGAGCTCGTTGGTCGTCGACAAGGCGGTGATCCGATAGGTGAACTCACTGGCCTTGCCGATGTCGAGCGGCCGCGCCGGCGTCCAGCACGCCACGATATTGTCGAATGCCTCGTTGTTGGTCGGTATCTCGATCAGGTCGACCCGGCCCTMGCCCCAGTCACCGATGGGTTCGACCCAATATCCCGGACGTGCGTGATAATGCGCTTCCAGGTCCTGGTAATGTCCATATTCGCGGTCGCGCTGCATCAGGCCGAAGCCTCGCGGATCGCGGTCGCCAAAACTGGAGATCCGCAGGCTCGCGGGATTGCGGATCGGCCGCCAGATCCATTCTCCGGAGCCGTTCTGCATCAACAGCCCATCGGAATCGTGAATTTCGGGCCGGAAATCGGTTCGGTGTCCAAGGTCGCCTTCCCCCGCAAGGAACATCGAGGTCAGCGGCGCGATGCCGATGCGCGGGATCTCCACGCGCGGCACGAGGGTAGCCGTGACCGACATCGCAGTCGTACGGCCAGGCGAAACGACATAGCGGAACGCGCCCGCCACGGACGGGGAATCCAGCAGGGCGTAGATCACCAGATCGAGGCTGTCTGCCCTCGGCTCTTCCAGCCAAAGCGCACGGAAAAAGGGAAACTCCTCAGGCTGCTTGCCGCCGACGTCGATCGCAAGCGAGCGCGCGGAAAGCCCGTAACGGTGGCCCCGCCCGATCAGCCTGAAATAGCTCGCCCCCAGAAACGAAATCACCTCATCCTGGATTTTGGGATCGTTGAGGGTGGTCGTCACCGCAAACCCGGCAAACCCGAGCGACGGCGAAAGCTGCTTGGGCACCGGCACCTTGCCGTATTCGAACAGGCTCGTCGTGAACGGGATCGGGATGGCGTTGCCCTCCTTCACCACATGCAACTGCACCGGCTTGTCGTGCAGAAAGCCGAGATGGAACGGGAGCAGGCGGAAATCGGAACCGCTCTCCTGCCACAAGGCCTTTTCCCGCCGGAAACGGATCTCGCGATAGCTGTCATAGGTCAGCTTCGACAACTCCGACGGGATCGTCAGGCCACCGGAATCGAAGGGCCGCTCGCCCAGAATGCGCGCCTGCGCGACGACGTCGTCGAAACCAAAACGGGCAGCCCCTGGTTGGGGCGCTGGTGCGGCAAGCGAAGGCTGCCCTCTCGCAAGCAAGGCGGTTGCGATCAGCGTCGCGAGAGCGGAGCGGCKGGTGTGGAAATGGCTTTCGCCTGAATTCATGAGTGTTCGGCTCGACGGTGATTGGGTAGGAGCCTAACCCCGGCCTGCCTCCTTATGTTCCGCAGGTCCAATGAACGAGGGCGTGCAATCTCCTGAACGATGTCCGCTTGGCCTGGCCCTGACGACCCAGGCAAGCGGAATGCCATAACGCATTGCCTATACAGGCTTCTCTTCCTGCCTTCCCTGCATCTGCCGCTGCCTGCGTGTCGCCTGTGCGCGCTCAAGCGATCTCGCCTTTCGTCGGGCGTCCCGTAACTCCTCGATGGTCGGCTGCCACCAGCCCCGGGCAAGCTCCGCCCCACTCGCGGGCTGCCGCGCCGGCCATGTCCGCACCAGCTCGTCATGGCCGGGCCTGCGCCAGCTTGCCCAGACGAAATCGCCGGTCGCGCCGGCACTCCAGAGGTAATGCTGGTGCAGGCTTTCCTCGTCGACCAGCTCCCCCGTGACCTCGGTGAAGACGAGCGCGCCGGCATGAGACATCAATGGGCGGTCGCCGGGCGGGAGCTGATCGGCAAGGACCGGATAGCGATGGCGCTGCCGCTCCCTGGATTTCGCGCGCAACGCGTGGTGCTCTGCCGAGCCCTTCAACTCGTCTCGCCGCCGCTTCCGCTCGACCGGCTCGGCGCGGCGGGCGGCCTCCTCGATCGCCGGCCAACGGCGCCGCAGTTCCTCCAGCGAGCGATAGGGAATGCGCCAGAGCCTTTCCTCGCCGTCCCACCAGGCCCAGGGCACGGCGCGCAATTCCGCGACGACGGTCCTGGAATAGGGCGTACGGACCATCAGATCCTCTGCCGGGACGAGATAGTCGCTCACGATCGGATCGAATGCGAAGGCGTCCCTGCCGCGCGCATCGGCATGCGCGAGCACGCCGGAAAGTTCCCGCTGCAGCCAGCGATCGAGCCGCCTTTCGGCCGTGCTCCCTGGCACGAACCAGGCACGGCGATCATCGCGCCAGCGCGCCCGGGGAAAGGCCGCGCGGAAGCGCTCGACCAGCGCCGTGTCATAGGGAAAAGACGCGGTCGCCCCAGCCCTGTCCTCGCCGGCCGGTTCGACGGTGATGCTCTCTAGCGGGGATGGCATCGTCGATCCGCCCTTGTCCTCGAGCAGACGCCTGCCGCGTTCACTCGACCTTCAAACCTGCACCGGGACCTGGCGCCGCACCAGAGCCTGTCGCTCACCCGCCCGAACGGTTCCCGACCGCTGGATACCAGCTCGGCGTTGGAGGCAACGTCGACCGATGCGACATTGTTCAATCGGAGGGGGCCAGCTCCGAGCCCTCTCACTCCGCACAGACCGGAAGATCAGCGAGCCGGGCGCGAAGACGCGGGGCGGCCCAATCCAGGAACGCGCGGGCCTTGACGGGCAACTGCCCCTGGGCAGCATAGACGAGCTGGACCGGGATCGGCTCCGGCGCGAAGGCTTCGAGCAACGGCACGAGCGCGCCTGAGCGCAACTCGTCGACGATTTGATAGGACAGCACCCGGGCCACACCGAGACCGGCCACGGCGGCCTCGACCGCCGCTTCCGTCGAGTTGACGGCGAGCCGCGTGCGCGGCTCCACCGAGAGCGCTTCTGTGTCACCACGGTAGCGCCATTCCGGGGAGGTCGAGAAGCCTTTGAACGTGATGCCGTCATGCGCGCGCAGGTCCTCGGGGACGGCGGGACGACCGTGGCGAGCCAGATAGCCCGGGCTGGCACATATCACGCGCCTGACCTCGCCGACGCGCGTCGCCATCAGGCTGCTGTCCGCGAGATGACCCAGCCGCACGCCGATATCCAGATGCTCCTCCAGCAGATTGACGTGGCGGTCGATCAGGAACAGACGCAGGTCGATCCTTGCATATTCAGCCAGGAATTCGGCCGCGACGGGGAGCACGTGGCGCCGCCCGAGGACGACGGGCGCCGTGACGGAGAGTTCGCCGCGCGGTTCGCTGTATTCGCCTGCTGCCGCCCGTTCCGCCTCCTCGACCTGTTCCAGGATTCGCCTGGACGCGGCGACATAGTCGCGGCCCGCATCCGTCAGCGCGACCCGCCGGCTGGTGCGGACGAGAAGACGGGTTCCAAGGTGCTGTTCGAGATCGGCCACCTTCCGGCTGACCGTGGTGAGCGGCGAGCGCAGACGGCGCGCTCCAGCCGAGAGGCTGCCCTCCTCGACGACGGCGAGAAGTACCGACATCGCGTCGAAGCGATCCATTCCATCCTCCCGAATTTCGGGAGGAAACGTCCCGATTTCTCTGAATAGCTCAGTTTCAATGAAGGCTCTAGCATCCTCTTCAATCCCGCGAGGGTCGCGCCTGACGGCTGCCCTCGCAGCTTAGGAGACTTCAATGACCGCCTTATCCCGCCGGGCCTTCTCCCTCTCCGTCCCCGCCCTTGCCCTCCCCGCCCT
>NZ_JBFTZN010000196.1:0-14449 GCF_056406775.1 Allobosea sp. P1_A7 | reverse complement strand
GTCCTCGCCACCCATCCGGGCGTGCTCGAATCTGCCGTCATCGGCCTGCCCGACGAGCATTCCGGTGAGGCGGTGACGGCTTTCGTGGTCAAGAGGGACGCCAGCCTGACAGCCGAGGAGTTGCGCAGCTTCTGCAAGGACAATCTCACCGGCTACAAGGTGCCGAAGCAGATCATCTTCCGTGACAGCCTGCCGAAGACCAATGTCGGCAAGGTGCTGCGCCGCGCCCTGCGCGAGGAGGTCACTGCCAAGGGCTGAACGGCACGACTTGATCGAGCGGGTGGGTTTGACTAGCGTTTGCGCGGAATCCGGTGGCCGTGATCGTGCAGCGCCGACCTTCCCGCCCGCTCGGAACAAGGCAGCTATTTGCCCCGTCGACTCATCGAACTGCCGCTGCTGCGCCGCCTCAAGCCCGGGCTCTATGTCCATGACGAGGAGGCGCTGAATGCCGAGCCGGCGATCGGGCTGCTCGATACTCCGATCACACCGGTCGATGCTTTCTTCATTCGCAACAATGGCGCCTTGCCTGAGATTGCTGCCCCTGAAGCATGGACGCTGACGCTCGACGGGGAGGTCGAGCGGCCGGCGACTTGGACGCTTCAGGAACTGCAGCGCGAGTTCGAGACCGTCACCGTCACCGCCGTGCTCGAATGCGCCGGCAACGGGCGCGTGCAGTTCTCGCCCAGGACCGACGGGCTGCAATGGCGGCTCGGCGCGGTGGGCTGCGCGCGCTGGACCGGGGTTCGGCTCAAGGACCTGCTGGCTCATGCGGGTTTGCTGCCCAGCGCTGTCTATACGGCGCATTACAGCCCCGACCGTGCGATCAAGGACGAAACCAAGGACGCGCTCTCGCGTGGCCTGCCGATCGCCAAGGCGATGAGCGATGAGACGCTTGTCGCCTTCGCGATGAACGACGAGCCGTTGCCGCGTCTGCATGGCGGACCGCTGCGCATTGTCGCGCCCGGCTTTCCGGGCTCTGCCTGGCAGAAATGGCTGGACCGGATCACCATCCGCCCTCGCGAGCATGACGGCGAGAAAATGCGGGGCACCGATTATCGCATGCCGGTCGTGCCGATGCGCCCGGGTGAAGCGATCGACGAAAGCCTGTTCGCCGTCCTCACCGACATGCCTGTGAAGTCGCTGGTCACGGCGCCCCTTGAGGGCTTCACGGCTGTGGCCGGAACGCCATTCGCGGTTCGCGGCTTTGCCTGGAGCGGAGCGGTCTCGATAGCGGCGATGGACCTATCGTTCGATGGCGGCAATACCTGGTGCGACGTCGCACTCGAGCCGGCGGAAGGCGCATTCGCCTGGCGCCGTTTCCAGACGATGCTGACCATTGCGGAGGCCGGGCCGGCGACGATCATGGCTCGCGCGCGGGATGTCGAAGGCCGGGTTCAGCCACTCGAGACGCCCTGGAATCCGCGCGGGTACTGCAACAATCAGGTCCACCGCGTAGCCGGAATGGTGCACTGATCGCGCCGTTCTGCGCCTTCGCTGTCAGGCTGCCAGCAGGGCATTGCCATTCGCGGCGGTGGCGCAGGCTTCGACGATCTCGCCGGCCGCCACATCGCGCGCGAAACGGAGCAGCGTGAAATCCTCGGCGCGGCCCGTATTGCCGCGTTCCGTCAGCACGCTGAGCGGCCGGCCGATACGGGCCTGCAGATGGCGCGCATGGGCGGCCTGTGCCGCGGCGCGCAGGCGTGCGGCCCGGTCGCTGACGATCTCGCCAGGCAGTTGCGGCATTCGGGCGGCCGGGGTGCCGGGCCGAGCCGAATAGGGGAAGGCGTGAACATAGCTCAGGCCGCATTCGTCGATCAGCGAGAGCGAGCGGGCGAACATCGCCTCATCCTCGGTCGGAAATCCGGCAATGAGATCGGCGCCGAAGACGATGTCGGGGCGCAGCTCCCGCATCTCCGCGCAAAACCGGACGGCGTCTTCGCGGCAATGGCGCCGCTTCATCCGCTTCAGGATGAGGTCGTCGCCGGCCTGGAGCGAGAGATGCAGATGCGGCATCAGCCGCGGTTCGGTCGCAATGGCCTGGCGCAACGCATCGTCGACCTCGACCGCGTCGATCGAGGAGAGGCGCAGGCGCGGCAGGGCGGGCAGGGCGCGCAGGATGGTCTGCACAAGTTCGCCGAGCGTCGGGAGCTCCGGCAGGTCCCGGCCATAGCTCGTCAGGTCGACGCCGGTCAGCACGATTTCACGGGCGCCATTCTCAACCAGCTTGCGGCACTGGCCGAGGATCGCTGCGACGCCGAGCGAGCGTGAGTTGCCCCGGCCGTAAGGAATGACACAGAAGGTGCAGCGATGGTCGCAGCCGTTCTGGACCTGAACAAAGCCGCGGGTATGAGCTGCAAAGGCGTTGGGGGACAGCGTCTGCAGCGTGGTCTCGCGCATGATGTCGGAGACGGTCGTCTTGTCCTCGGGATTGACCTCGGCGTCCGAAACCAGGCTGTTCGAACGGGCGAGCGATATCCAGGTCTCGGCCCGCATCTTTTCGGCGTTGCCGAGGATGCGCGCGGTCTCCGGCATTGCCGCGAAGACGCCGGATTCGACCTGCGCGCCGCATCCGGTCACGATGACGGGCCTGTCAGGCTGTTCGCGCTTGAGACGCCGGACGGCCTGGCGTGCTTGCCGCATGGCCTCCGTCGTCACGGCACAGGAGTTGACGATCGCGACGTTGCCAAGGCCGGCTGCCTCCGCCTGCGTCCTGATTGCCTCGCTCTCGACGATATTGAGGCGACAGCCGAAGGTGACGACTTCGAGCGTCATCAAGTCGCGCTTTCGAACAGCGCCGGCTCGAGCACGCCCTCCCACTCGAACGCGACCGGGCCGGTCATCAGGACATGGTTGTCGCTTGCGCGCCATTCGATGATGAGATCGCCGCCCGGCAAGCTGACCACCGCCTTGCGCGCCGACAGTTCGCGCCGCACGGCGGCGACGAGCGCGGCACACGCGCCGGAGCCGCAAGCCTGGGTGATGCCGGCCCCGCGTTCCCAGACGCGCAGCACGATATGGTCGGGAGCCTTCACCGCGGCCAACTCGATATTGGCCCGATCGGGGAAAATCGGGTGGTTTTCGAGCAGCGGGCCGATCTGCTCCAGGTTGAAGGCGTAGGGATCGTCCACAAAGAAGACGGCGTGGGGGTTGCCCATATTGACCGCGCAAGGCGTGTGCAGGATCGGCTCGTCGATCGGCCCGATCTGCAGCTCGAAGCGGCTGGTATCGTGGAACGGGTCTGCCAGCGGGATCTCGTCCCAGGCCAGCTTCGGCCGGCCCATGTCGACGGTGAAGACGAGATCGTCGATGCGCGAGGCGGGGAGCAGCCCCGACTTGGTTTCCAGCAGCAGCTCGCTCCGGTTGCCGTCACCCATCCGGGGATCGGCCAGCATGGCCCAGGCGACGCAGCGCGTGCCATTGCCGCAAGCGCCGGCTTCCGAGCCGTCCGTGTTGTAGATGCGGATGAAGGCATCCGTGCCGGGCGTGCGCGCATCGTGCAGCACCATCAATTGGTCGAAATGCGCGCGCGGCTCCGCAGCGATGGCACGCGCCTCCGCTTCGCTGACTTTCAGCTTTGTGCCGCGCAGGTCGAGCACGGTGATCTGGTTGCCGAGCCCGTTCATTTTCAGGAACCGGCGATGCGCCAATGCGTTCATTTGGTCACAGGTCCAACAAAGAGCGGCTATATGAGGGAGCTGACGCGAAAAAGCCACCCTTCCAGCCGTTCCTGCGCGCTCACGGACATTCTATGCTGCGGCGCAAGGGCGCGAATCGCTCCTCTCTGTCAGGGCTAAGATGATGCGGCATTTCCGGGTTGGAATTCTGGCTGTCGCAGGCGTATTCGCCGCCGGCTCCCTCGCCATCGCACAAACCAGGGTGGCTCCGCCCACGCCGGTGGAGGCTGCTCCCCTTGCGCCGCCGCCGGGCGCCGCATCGCCGAGCCCGGCTCCAGTCCAGGCCGTGCCCGTGCAGGCGCCGACACAGGCCCCGGCAGACAGCCTGACGCCCCCGCCCGTGCCGCTGCCGGCACCGCCTGTGACGCCGCCGCCATCGGCGGGCCAGCCGGTGCCGAGCGGGCCGATACCGCAGGGCGCTGCGCCGCCACCTCCCGCGCCGCCTCCGCCTCCGGTTCCTGCCCCGGCCACGCCGGAGGCGCCGCCCGCTCMGCCGCTTCCCGCTCCTCCGGTCGCACCGCAGCAGCGGCAGTCGACCGTTGTGCCCGACCCGAACGCGACGCTCGCGGGCAAACCGGGCGACCCGAGCGATGTCGACGAGGTGCAACTGGTGCCCAAGCCGGTGCTCGCGATCTCTGGCCAGTCCAGCTGGGATCAGGGCTTCCAGCGTTTGGTCGAGAGTTTCCGTGTCCTGCGCGAGCAGGCCTCACGATCGGCGCTTTCGGTCGCGGGCCGGCCGCTGACGCTCTTCGTCGAGACGGACGATAGCGGCTTCCGCTTCGAGGCGATGCTGCCTGTGGACCGGGCGCCCGACGGTGCGGTGCCGCTTGCCAATGGCGTGCGGTCGAGCACGAGCCCGGCTGGGCTCTCGCTGCGTTTCGTGCATACGGCGCCCTATGACGACATCGATTCCACCTATGAGACGATCACGGCCTATCTCGAGGCCAAGAACATCAAGGTGAAGGACGCTTTCCTCGAGGAATATGTCACCGATCTCAAGGACCCGGGCGATCCGAACCTCGAGATCAACGTCTACGTGCAACCGCAATAGGCTTTGGCTTGAGCGAGCACCTTGCTTCGGTCGGCAGCTCTCAGCCGGTCGCGATGTGCCGCCAGCAGAACGTCCTCAGGCGTTCCAGCTCAGTCCGGGGCGCATCGGCCGAAAGCGCTCCTCGGGCAGGTTCGCTTGCGCAAGGGCGAGCTTCAGGGCTTCGGGCGGACGCTCGATGCCTTCGTCGGTCAGTTGGAATGTGCCCCAGTGGTGTCCGAGCGCCTGCTCGGCGCGTAGCGAGAGCATGACCCTGACGGCTTCTTCCGGATTCATGTGGTTGTCGCCCATGAACCAACGCGGCTCGTAAGCGCCGATCGGCAGCACGGCCAGGCGGAACGGGCCATGCTCGGCACCGAGCCGCTCGTAGAGCGAGCCATCGTGATAGCCGGTATCGCCGATATGGAAGACCTTGCCCAGTGGGGTTTCGATGACGAAGGAGCACCAGAGCGCCATGCGGCGGTCGAGCGCGCCGCGCGCCGACCAGTGATAGGTCGGAACCAATGTCGCGGAGACGGCGTCGGACAGGGCGACCTTCGCTTTCCAGTCATAGGCCTCGGCGTGGATGGCGGGATTGCGGGCGCGGATGATCGTGTCGTTGCCGAGCGGCATGATCATGCGCGGCTTGTCGCGCCGGTGGAGGGCATCGAGTGCCGCGAGGTCGAGATGGTCGTAATGATTATGCGTGATCAGCACGACATCTATCTTCGGCAGGTCGTCGAAGGCGACGCCCGGAGCGTTCACGCGTCGTGGGCCAGCGAAGGAGAAGGGGCTGGCGCGCTCGGAATAGACCGGGTCGACCAGCACATTGAGCCCGGCGATCTGGTAGAGGAACGAGGCGTGGCCGAGATGGACGATGCGCAGGCCCTCGACACGCGCAGGTGGCTTGTCCTGCGTCGGGGCCGGGTAATGCGCCGGAAAGGCCTCACGCTCGCGCTTCGAGGTCTGCCATCTCAGGACGTCGAGCAGGCCCTTGTTGACCGGCCGGCCATCGGTGAAGCGCAGTCCGTCGAAATTCTCGCTGACCGGCCCTTGGTAATAGGGGTTGCGCGAGCGTGAGAATGCGGCCCAGGCCATGCCAGTCGAGCTGAGCAAGGCGGAGACACCGAGAAGCGAGAGGAGTTTGCGGCGGTTCATGGCGGGAGAAGTGGGGCCTGTTGCGGCGGGGTCAAGCCCTACGATCCTGCCCCGGAAAGAGAGCCCGGCCCACAGGAAACCGCATCGTCACGGCATCTTGAACGCTGTGACATGCRGCCAATCGGTGGGCTCGCGGTCATAGCCGCTCCCGGTTTCCTCGACGATGTCGAGCCTGGACCAGCGCCCAGTGCCGTACGCGCCGCGCAGCCATTCGGGCGACGGGTAGTTGAAATAGCGGCCGAAGCGGTCGCGGCCGTCCTGCTCTCCAGCCTTGAAGCTGGCATAGAAGACGCCGCCAGGTTTCAGCGCGGCATGCACGCGTGCGATCATGGCAGGCAGGGCCGCACGGGGGACGTGGAGCAGGCAGGCATTGGCCCAGATTCCGTCAAAGGCCTCATGCTCGGCGAGGTCCTCGAACAGGAGGACAGCCACCGGACGACCGAGGCGGCGCTCTGCCTGTGCCGCGAGTTCTGGAGAGCCATCGGTCGGCAAGACGTCGAAGCCCTGCGCCAGCAGCGCCTCGCTGTCCTGTCCGGCGCCGCATCCAAGCTCGAGCACGCGTCCGCCGGGCGGCAGCAACGACATGAAGCCCTGAAGCTTCGCGCGGCTCGCCGCCTGGCCGCGCGACGCATAGGCTTCGGCCTCGCTCGCGTAGAAATCGAGCGTGTGGCTGTCCTTGCCGTCGCGCATGCTGGCTCTGCCCATTGTCAGTGGTTGCCCGAGCGCATCGCCACGGTCGCGATGCCGGCACCGATCAGGAGCGTTCCGCCGGCCTTGTTGAACAGGCCGATCGCACGCGGATTGCTGACCACCGAACGGGCACGCGAGGCGATCAGTGCGTAGCCCAATGCATTGGCGAAGGCGAGCGTGATGAAGGTTGCCTCGAAGATCAGCATCTGTGTCCAGAAATCGGCCTTGGCGTCGAGAAACTGCGGCAGGAAGGCGACGAAGAAGGTGATGCTCTTCGGGTTGAGAGCTGTCACCAGCCAGGCATGGCCGAGCATCTTCAAGGCCGAGGCAGCATCCTTGCGGGGTTCGGCATTCAGGCTCCCGCCGGCGCGGAAGAGTTTCACGCCGAGATAGACGAGATAGGCTGCGCCAACCCATTTCAGCGCGGTGAACACAGTCGCCGAGGCTGCCAGCAAAGCGCCGACCCCGAGCATCGAGAGCGTCATTGCGGTGAAATCGCCGAGCGCGACGCCGACTGCCATCGGGAAGGCGGTGCGCCAGCCCTGGCCCAGGGCATAGGACATCACGAGCAGGATCGTAGGGCCCGGGATAACGAGCAGGACGGCGGTTGCGGCCGCGAAGGCGGCCCAGGCTTCGAAGGTCATGGCGAGGCTCCCGAGGTTGCAGCCCGAGCAATCCCGAGGCGCGAGACTTTGTAAAGAGGCCGCCGCAGCCTCAACCGCCGCGGCCGCTGCGAGGCGCGTAATGCGGCCTCAGCGACGAGCGCTCGAGATGAATTTGCACATCGCCGCGCGGGTGCCGCCTTCCTCCGCGATCTGTCCCGGCTGCACGGTGAAGACGATGTCGACCCGCGTACCCTTGCCGCTCGGGCGTGCGGTCACGCGAAGCGTTTGCGGGCGGCCGGATCCGGTCACTTCCTGGAGGGCGGAAATCGTGCCGAGTGATTTGTCGACCTGGATGCCGTCGAAGCCGTCGGCCGCCACGGCCCTGGCAAGCGCGGGCAGCACCACGGCCGGCGCCCGGTTGGGGATGAGATCCCAGGTCCGGTAGGTGAGGGCGGTGAGCATCGGAACACCGGCCGATTTGAAGTTGCTGGCGCAGGGTTKGGCCTGAGCTTGAGCCTGGGACAGGCCGACAAACAGGGAGGCTGCCGCAAGGGCGATCGATTTCGGCGCAGCGTAAGGCATCTCGCAATCCGTATTCAAAAGGGGGGACGCGACAACTACCGCCCTGCAATCTGCCTGTCACCTTCAGCGCGAACCCTGCGTAAACTTTCCACCGGAACGAGCGGCCCGGCATCTACCGTCCTACGGGGCTGCGGATCAGCTGCGACAACCAGAGCCCAATAGGCGCGATACTGAGTGCGCGGGTCCTTTGCCAGCGCAATGCCGAAGCGCGTCGCCTCGGGCATGCGCAGATTCGCGTCATGTCCCGACGATTGACGCCACCCCGCAAAAGCCTCCTCGGTTGAATAGTAGCCGCCTCCCAGATTCTCGGCTGCACGGCCCGTATTCAGTCCGGCCGCATGCACGCGGGCCGTGAAGTTGCCGCCGACATCGTGCGAGAGCGCGTTGCCGGCGACCATCGCGTCGGCCTGGCGCTGGGCCATCGCCGTCAACGTGGGGTCGAGCCGCACGGGGCCGAGGCCGAGACTGGCGCGATAGTTGTTCAGGATTCGCGCTGCTGCGGCGCGGTCGAGCTGTACCGCGGCCAGCTTCTCGGCCGATTTCGGATTGATGGGGCCCGTGCGCAGCGGTTCGGTGGCGCAGCCAGCGGCCAGGAGGGCGGTGGCGAGAAGGGCGGCAGCAGCGGTTCGGGTCATGCGATCAGGACGATTCTGTTGTTGATCGGGTCAGATCAGCTAGCGGTCAATCGCGGCGAGATTGCCACCATGCGTCCGCAATCTTGACTTTCGCCACATTCTGACGCTTTAACCCCAGAATTCGTTTCGCCGACATCGACGAGACCGCATCCGCCGACCGGGCCGCTCGCATGAGCCATGAGAGCCCGGAGGTCAACGCCCGACAGCGCGTCTGCGCCCTCGGGCGCGAAACCGCTTGGGGGTGATGTCCGTTCTGTTGGACGAAAGTGCCGTACAAAACCGACAAGGGGCCGCATGTTCGGCACATTGAGCGACAGACTCTCCGGCATCCTCTCGGGCCTGACCCGCAGGGGCTCGCTGACCGAGGACGACGTCAACGCAGCCCTGCGCGAGGTTCGCCGCGCGCTGCTGGAGGCGGATGTCGCGCTCGAGGTCGTGCGCAGTTTCACCGACAAGGTACGTGAGCGCGCGGTCGGCGCCGAGGTTCTGAAATCGGTCACGCCCGGCCAGCAGGTCATCAAGATCGTCAACGACGTCCTGATCGACACCCTTGGCGGCGAGGGCGAAGGCATCACGCTCGATTCGGTGCCGCCGGTGCCGATCCTGATGGTCGGCCTGCAGGGTTCGGGCAAGACGACCTCGACCGCCAAGATCGCCAAGCGCCTCAGCGACCGGCACAAGAAGCGGGTGCTGATGGCCTCGCTCGACACGCGCCGCCCCGCCGCCATGGAACAGTTGGCTATCCTCGGCCAGCAGGTCGGTGTTGATACGCTGCCGATCGTCGCCGGCCAGTCGGCCGTCCAGAYCGCGCGCCGCGCGATCGAGGCCGGCAAGCTCGGCGGCTTCGATGTCGTCATGCTCGACACCGCCGGTCGCGTCACGCTCGACGAGGCGCTGATGACGGAAGTCGCCGATGTGAAGGCTGCGACGAACCCGCATGAGGTGCTGCTCGTTGCCGACGCGCTGACCGGCCAGGACGCGGTCAATACGGCGCGCGCCTTCGACGCGCGCGTTGGGCTCACCGGCATCGTGCTGACCCGTATGGATGGCGATTCGCGCGGTGGCGCGGCGCTCTCGATGCGCGCCGTCACCGGTAAGCCGATCAAGCTGGTCGGCACGGGCGAAAAGACCGATGCCCTCGAGGATTTCCATCCCTCGCGGGTCGCCAATCGTATCCTCGGCATGGGCGACATCGTTTCGCTCGTCGAGAAGGCGGCCGAGACGATCGATGCCGAGCAGGCGCAGGCCGTCGCCCAGCGCATGGCAAAGGGCAATTTCGATCTCTCCGACATGCGCACGCAGTTGCAGCAGATGGAGAAGATGGGCGGGCTCGGTGGCATCATGGGTATGCTGCCCGGGATGAAGCAGGCTCAGAGCCAGCTCGCCAGTTCTGGCGTGGGCGACCAGATGTTCAAACGCATGATCGCGGCGATCGACTCGATGACGCCGGCCGAACGCAAGAACCCCGACCTTCTCAAGAACAGCCGCAAGAAGCGCATCGCGGCAGGGTCAGGTACCTCGGCAGAGTCGATCAACAAGTTGCTCAAGATGCACCGCGGTATGGCCGACGCAATGAAGGCGATGTCGAAGCAGAAGGGCGGCATGCTCGGTAAGCTTGGCCAGATGTTCGGCATGGGCGGCGGCGGATTACCGCCGGGCATGCCTGATCCGTCCAAGATGGACCCGGCCCAGCTCGCGGAGCTGCAGAAGCAGCTCGGCGCTGGCGGCGGGCTGCCTTCGTTGCCGCCGGGCGGTTTCCCCGGCCTGCCCAAGGGCGTGACGCCGCCTGCCGGCATGATGCCGAAACTGCCCGGATTGGGCGGCCTGCCTGGTCTCGGCGGCAATCCGTTCGGCGGGAAGAAGAAGTGATCCCCGTCCTCGAGACCGAGCGCCTGGTGATGCGCGGCTGGGCCAAGGGCGATTTCGATCGCGTGGCCGCGTTCCTGGGCGACGAGCAGCTGACCCGTTTYGTCGGTGGCGCCAGCGGGCGCGAGGATTCGTGGCGTCGCTTTGCCAGCATGGCCGGCCATTGGTCCCTGCTTGGTTTCGGTCTCTGGGCCCTCGAGGCCAAGGAAGACAGCCGGCTCGTCGGCTGGTGTGGGCTGCTCTCCCCGGAGGGCTGGCCCGAGCCGGAAATCGGCTGGAGCCTTTTCGCAGGTGAGCATGGGCGCGGCTACGCGACCGAAGCCGCTCTGCGCGCCCGTGACTATGCCTATCGTGACTTGGGTTGGACGACGCTGATGAGCTTCATCCACCCCGACAATCGACCCTCGATCCAGGTTGCCGAGCGTCTCGGCGCCAGATTCGAGAAACCCTTCGTGATCCGTGGCTGGGAGGTCGGCATCTACCGGCATCCGGCTGCCGAGCCTGCGAAACAGAAGCCTGCAAACCTGAACTGACTGGAGATTATCATGTCCCTGAAGATCCGCCTCACCCGCGGCGGCGCCAAGAAGCGCCCCTATTACCGCATCGTCGTCGCCGACGCCCGTTCGCCGCGCGATGGCCGCTTCATCGAGAAGATCGGCGCCTATGATCCGATGAAGGCGAAGGATTCGCCGGAGCGCGTCGTGCTCGACCTCGAGAAGGCCAAGGCCTGGCTCGCCAAGGGCGCCCCCCCCCCCCCCCCCCGGCGCCGATTTCTTCCTTTACCCCTTGGTGATTATGGGTTCCGGGCTGCTCGCTTCGCGGTGACCCGGAATGGCGTTTGATGGCTGATAACGAACTCGTCCTGCTCGGCATCGTCGGGGCGCCGCATGGCGTCAAAGGCGAGGTGCGGATCAAGGCCTTCACGGCCGATCCGCTCGATATCGCGGCCTATGGCGCGCTGATCGACGATCACGGCCGCCGTTTCGAGATCGCGGAGATCAGGCCCGCCAAGGAAGTGGTCATCGCCCGCCTGAAGGGCGTGACCAGCCGCGAGGCGGCCGAGACCCTGACTGGGCTCAAGCTCCATACCGAGCGAGCAAACCTGCCGCCGGCCGATGATGAGGACGAGTTCCTCCAGGCCGATCTGGTCGGCTGTTCCGTGGTCGGGCCGCAAGGCGAGCCTCTCGGCGAGGTCACGTCCGTCGACAATTATGGCGCCGGCGACCTGCTTGACATCCGCACTCCGGATGGCCGCTCCGTGCTGATGCCGTTCACCAAGGCCTTCACACCCCGAATCGACATTGCAGCGCGACGCATCGAAGCGGACCCTCCGGCCGGATTGTTCGAGGATGTCGATGACAAGTGAGACCTCGATCCGCGCCCTGATCTTCGACATGGATGGCACCATCGTCGACAACATGCGCTTCCACGATGATGCCTGGGAGGCGTGGCACAAGACCGAGAATCTCGCCTTCGACCGGGCAAGCTTCTTCAGCCGCACCGCCGGCAAGGCCAATCTCGAAATCCTTTCTGCCTATTTCCCGGAGGCTGAGGAGGCTGAGCTCGAAGCGCGCGGGCTGCGCAAGGAAGAACTCTATCGCGCGGCCTATCGCCCCCATGTCGCGGCGTTGTCTGGTCTGCTCGCTCTGATGGCGCGCGCCGAGACTGCCGGGATTCCAATGGCGGTCGCTTCCGCTGCGCCGCCGGCCAATATCGACCTCGTGCTCGATACGCTTGGTCTGCGCTCGCGCTTCGCCACGATCGTCTCCCCATCGCAGGGGTTTCGGGGCAAGCCGCATCCCGACATGTTCCTGGCGGCCGCCGAGCGCATGGGCGTGGCTCCCGAAAGCTGCCTCGTCTTCGAGGACGCGCCGCTGGGCGTCGAGGCCGCGAAGCGCGCCGGCATGCGCGCCGTCGCGATCCTGACGATGCTCGAGGCGGGGGCCTTCTCAGGCTTCGACAATGTCATCGGCAGTGCCAGGGATTTCGCAGCGCTGGACGGGCATCCGTCGCTGCGCTTTGCTTCGGCATGAGCTTTCATGCCTCGATCCTGACCCTCTATCCCGAGATGTTTCCCGGCCCGCTCGGTGCTTCCCTGGCGGGGGAGGGATTGCGCAAGGGATTGTGGCAGCTCGATACCCACCAGATCCGCGACCACGGCATCGGCCGTCATCGCAATGTCGACGACAACCCGGCTGGCGGCGGTGCCGGCATGGTGCTGCGCTGCGACGTGCTGGCAGCGGCGATCGATGCGGCGGTTCCGGTCGACGATCCAAGACCGCGCCTGCTGATGTCCCCGCGCGGGCGCAGGCTGGATCAGCGCCAGGTCCGCGATTGGGTGGCCGGCGATGGCGTGGTCATCGTCTGTGGGCGCTTCGAGGGCGTGGATGAACGCGTGATCGAGGGGCGCGGCCTGACCGAGGTCTCGATCGGCGACTACATCCTCTCCGGCGGCGAGATGGCGGCGATGGTGCTGCTGGATGCTTGCGTGCGCCTGATCCCCGGCGTGATGGGCAAGGAAGCCTCCGGTTCGGAGGAGAGTTTCGAGAACGGCCTGCTCGAATATCCGCACTATACGCGCCCGCGCGAGTGGGAGGGCAGGGGACTGCCCGAGGCGCTGCTGTCGGGAGATCACGCTCGCATCGCCCGCTGGCGGCGCGAGCAGGCTGAGGCGATCACGCGCGAAAGGCGGCCGGACCTGCTTTCGGGCCGTAAATCTCAGGGATAGGCCGCCACCGGCAACTGCTCGGCCAGCCAACCCTTGTCGCCGRGATTGCCGAGCAGGCCGCCGCGGACGTCGACAATGTCACGCCAGCCGCGGCCGGCGAGCTTGCGCTGCAGCGAGCTGCTGCGGTTTCCGGTACGGCAGATCAGCGCGATGGTCTTGCCGGGATTCTCGAGCCGTAGCGCGGCAAGCCGCGCCTCGAAGGCGCTGGCCTCCATATCCAGCCTGATGGCGCCGACCGGCACGCCGGTATCGGCCCATTCCTCTGGTGTCCGGATATCGAGGAGAATCAGCGTGCCGGCCTTGGCTCCGTCATAGGCCTGCCGCACGGAGAGCGACGGAGGGCCAGATTGCGCCACGGCCGCCCCCGCGAGGAGCGGGGCGGCCGTCAGGATCAGAAAGGAGCGGCGGTTCATGCCGCAAGCGCTAGCCGAGTGGCGCGCCCGCGGCAATTCACGATCGCCGGCTCAGCGCAGCTCGGCGCAGAAGCGCTGGATGCGGCGGCAGGCTTCTTCCAGCTTCTCGTCCGAGGTGGCGTAGGAGATGCGAAAATTGGGCCCAAGGCCGAAGGAGGAGCCGTGGACGGCCGCGACGGCTTCCGTCTCGAGAAGGCCCATGACGAGGTCTTCGTCGGTCTCGATCACCTTGCCGTTCGGCAGCTTCTTGCCGATCAGCGCCGAGCAATCGGGATAGACGTAGAACGCGCCTTCCGGCGTCGGGCACTTGAGGCCGCGCGTCTGGTTCAGCATCGAGACCACGAGATCGCGGCGACGCTCGAAGGCCTTCCGGAAGACCGGAATGTGCTCCTGCGTACCGTCGAGGGCCTCGACCGCCGCCCATTGCGAAATCGCCGAGGTGCCGGAGGTCTGCTGGCCCTGGACGAGGTCCATGGCGTTCATCAGATGCTGCGGGCCGGCAGCGTAGCCGATGCGCCAGCCGGTCATGGCGTAGGATTTCGAGACGCCGTTCATGGTCAGCGTGCGCTCGTAGAGACCGGGTTCGACCTGAGCGGGCGTGACGAACTGGAAGTCGCCATAGACCAGGTGCTCGTACATGTCGTCGGTCAGCACCCAGACATGAGGATGGCGCATCAGCACATCCGTGAGCCGCTTCATCTCGGCGTGGCTATAGGCGGCGCCCGATGGGTTCGAAGGCGAGTTCAGGATGACCCACTTGGTCCTGGGGGTGATCGCCTTCTCGAGATCCTCCGGCTGGAGCTTGAACTCGTTCTCGATGCGGGTCTCGGCGAAGGTCGGCGTGCCACCGCAGAGCGCAACCATCTCGGGATAGCTGACCCAGTAGGGCGAGATGCAGATGACCTCGTCGCCGGGGTTCAGGGTGGCGAGGAGCGCGTTGTAGATGACATGCTTGCCGCCGGTGGAGACGATCGTCTGGCTCGGCTTGTAGTCGAGGCCGTTCTCGCGCTTCAGCTTGCGGGTGATCGCCTCGCGCAGCTGCGGAATGCCGGAGACCGGCGTGTACTTCGT
>NZ_JBFTZN010000195.1:0-11182 GCF_056406775.1 Allobosea sp. P1_A7 | reverse complement strand
GCGCGAGCCGCCCATGGATGCCGGCATTCCCGCGGGGCTGAGCGCGAAGGCCCGCCCGCCCGGAGCGCCTGCCCCATCGGCTTCGAACTCAAATGTCGGGCGTCACCCGATGCCAGAATCCGTCTGGGAATAAACTGGCACCTGAGCCACACAATAAAGAGGAGGATTGGATTCCTGGTCCAATCCTCCCAAGTGTGTCTCTTTTGGAGGTTGAAATCCATTATGGCCTTCAACCAACCCCAACATTATAGAAGAGCGGACCTATTTCTGTGAATTACTTCACAGAATGGATCATTTTATTCTATTTTAGATTCAGAAATCCTAGCGCATGCGTGATTTCATCATGAAAGTATCGTTCGTCCAAGATCCGGATCTGATCTCGAGAACCCTCGATAACCCCCAATTTTGCGAGTTGGCTCATCTGTTTGGTTACCGTCTCTCTCTGCGAGGCGATCCGGCGCGCCAGATCGGAATGAGTAGGCGCTGGAGAAATCACCAACCTGCCCTGCTCATTACGGGAACTCAGGCGTATCAGTTCCGTATAGAGGCGGGTCTTCATCGGAAGTAGTCTGCTTTCCACGTAGAGCTGGTTCAGCGCACGCAGTCGACTACACAATGTCTGAGCAACCAGTTCCGCAAATTGCGGGGATTCCCGCAAACGTTCCAGAAATTGGTTTCTCTTGAAAACAACCGTAACCGTGCTTTCAACGGCCTCGAAATAGAATGATGGCAAATTACCATCGAGCGCCGATAGATCTCCAATGAAATCTCCGGGACCTAGCTCCGAAAAAACGACATCGTGCCCCTGTGGACTCAGAAAGAAAGTTTGGACCTTCCCCACTTCAATTAAGTAGACACTATCCGAACTGTCATCGGGTTGCTTTATGATCGCCCCCTTCCCGAAGGAACGGCGCGGAAGACGATCGATCGAGAGCGTGTCTGGGCGTGGCATTGATCGAATTTCTATTGACTTCAGCATAACAATCACCGCGAGCGTCGCTGCAAATGCCGCAAGGGCATCGTTTCGGCCTCTCTTTGCTCGTCCCGCGGGAGTGGCGGCGAGCTCAAGAACCCTGGGCTATGTGCTGGCTGGGGGAAGATGGCAGCGCGACATGCCGCCCGCCAATCAAGTCGCCAACCGGTGGGGCGCGCAAGGAAGCCCCTCGAGGCGGTGGTCTATCGAGACGGGAGAGCTCCTGCAGGCGGCCATCGCCGACAACAAAATCCTGAAAAACCCCGTCTATCCAAAGGATGACGCGCCCGACCGGAAGGCCAGCCACCGTGAAGTGGCAAAGGGCGGCGCAGCATTCGCCGGCGCCTGCCTCGTCTCGGTGCAGATCACCTTCCGTGGCAAGAAGATTGTTTCTCCCGACGTCCGACGCAATCCCCCCGGCCTCGCCGGCCAAGACCGAGACCGGCTGCCCCGCGATCTCTTCAAGGGCATTCGCGCTTGCCGCTGAAAACAAGACAGCCACAGAGCACACCGCGAGCGCGCAAAGAAACACGCCAAGATTGAAGAGCGAACGAGCGGTGCGGTTCTCAGCTTGCATTCGGCGACCCCAAGGAGGACACAACGCTAAGTTGGCAAGCCGGCAATTCAAGTTACAAATTGTTACAAGTGGAAATTATCACATATAATTCAAGTGAAGAAGTTCACATGTGCTTTCTTCGCAACGGTCGATATCTTAAATATAGCACGTGAACAACTTCACTAATCGAATCTTCATTGAGCTCTACCTCTCAACTGCAGGCTGAATAAAGAGGTTCAGCCATGGAAGGCAGAGTCCTTGGAGATCATGATGAACAACTTCGTTTCGACACTAGGAGCGACAGCGGCTACGCTGATGAGCATTGGCGCCGCTACGGCAGCGGATCTGCCCAGCAGGAAGAGCGCACCCGCCGAGTATGTTCGGGTTTGCAATGCCTACGGATCCGGATTTTTCTATATCCCGGGCACAGAAACCTGCCTGAGAGTCGGTGGCCGCGTTCGGGCTGAATATCTCTATGAACAGCCATTCAGTCGCAATTTCGACGCATCCGGCTTTCGGGCGCGCGGTCGCCTGAATGTCGATGCTCGCACGCAGACCGCTTACGGCACCCTGCGCACCTTCATCCGGTACGATATCAATCGTGATAGCGGCGGATATCGTGCACCGGGCTCAACCTTCCAGAACGTAAGCGCTTCGAACACCGTCTTTCTCGACAAGGGATTCGTCCAGTTTGGCCCCGTCACAGCCGGCCGGGCCCAATCCTTCTTCGATTTCTATGCGAACGACCTGAACTGGGGTCTTCTGCGCGGCCCGGACGTGTCGACGCAGCTCTTTGCGTACACGGCAACCTTTGGGTCCGGGCTCTCTGCGACGCTCTCAGTAGAGGACGGGGCCGAACGCCGCTTCAATACCTTTGACGGCGTTCCGTTCGGGCCCGCCGTATCGACCGGCGGCAACTCAGTGCCTGACATCGTTGCGAATCTAAACGTGACACAGGGATGGGGCTCCGCACAGATCTCCGGCGCGCTGCATCAGATCAAGACCGCGAACGGCAACACGGGAATGAACCTCGATAGCGAGTATGGCTTCGCAGGTCTTGCCGGCCTGAAGCTGAACCTGCCGATGCTCGCTGCTGGCGACGTATTGTGGCTTCAGGGTGTCTATGCGGAAGGTGCGTCGGGCTATCTCGGCGCGGGAACCTACGGCAGCTTCCCGAACAACAATCCGGTTCAGATCGGCGGAATCCTGGTGAATGCCTTTGACGCGGTGGCTGTTCCGGATGGCACGGGCTCAGCAACACTGAAGAAGACCAAGGGCTACGCACTCACCGCCGCATTCCTGCACAACTGGACACCGTCGATCCGCCAAGCGGTCTATGGATCGTACCTGAGCGTCGAAAATTCGGCCATCAGCAGCGTCTCCGACTTCACGGAGTATCGGGTCGGCTCGAACCTGATCTGGACCCCCGTGAGTGGCCTCGATATCGGCGTCGAAGTGCTCTACGCCAAGCTGGACCCCAAGGGCCGAGTTCCCGATCTCAACCGCGGCGGCTCCTTCACCCTTGCTTCGAGCGACACGGTATCTGCCCGTCTTCGCGTTCAGCGCGACTTCTAGTCTCGGCAGCACAAAGCGCGGGTTCCCGGCAATGGCCGGGGACCTGACTTTGCGCGACTGAATCGAGCTACCCTGAAAGATCTCACCACGCACCTTAGAGCATAGACCTGATTTCGTACGGCACCTGATACGAAAGGCATTTCAATCATGAACAGCGAACAATGCAGAACTGCGAGGGCGTTACTTGGGTGGACGGCCGCCCAACTCGTCGCGCGCACGGGTGTTGGCAAGCGAACGATCTTAGAATTTGAAGCTAGCGATCGAAAAATACTTCCTAGAACATGCCTAAATCTTAGATCGATATTTACAGTCAACGGCATCGAATTCATCAATGATGAATTCGGGATCGGTGTTAAGCGTAGGCTGAAACTGGACGAATACATCAACATTAAAAACGACGCGCCGGCACCGTCGCATACCTATTTGTAATTTCCCCCGACGCGCATGTGCCGGAGATGTTTGCTGCGAGCTTACGGCCTCGCGCCCGAAGTGGCGCTCGCGGCTGCAGAGTACGACCTGCCCCCTGCGGCGCCCAGCCAACCTGTCACGGGTTGAGGTTCGGACCGCCTTCATTGCCCGCGAGACGGCCGATCAGATGACCAAGGCGCGATCCTGCAGCCCGCTCCCGCAGGGCCACCTCTCAATCGGCGACCAGGAACGCATTGCGGGCGGCAAAAAGTTCGCTCGTGAAATCCGCGACGTGGCGTGAGTTCGCGCCGTCTGCCGGGCGCAGCAGCAGCGCCCGGAAATGGATCGATGGCTCGAATGGGCGCACAGCGATGCCGCCGATCATGCGATCGGCAATGACGAAGGGGTTGACCAGGCCGATGCCGAGCCCTTGCGCGGCGAGATTGGCGATCGTCACGCCATAGGGCGTCTCGGAGTTTGCTTTAGTATCGCGCTGTTTCCACTTCGCGCAGGCAGATATCCAGCCGAGCAAGCAGCATATCGACATCGTCGGCCTCGACTGTCAGAGGCGGCCTGATCTTCAGGATGTTGTCCGCCGGTCCTTCGCGCCCGATCAGGATGCGCATGTCGCGCAACCGGTTCACAACATAATCCGCAGCCGCCGTCGCCGGGGTGCGGCTCTCGCCATCCGTGACCAGATCGACGCCCAGGAATAGGCCGAGGCCGCGGACGTCGCCGATGACCGGGTACTTTTCGCCCAGCGCCTGCAAACCGGTGAGCAGGCGCTCGCCCATTGTCTTCGCGTTGGCCGCCAGCCTTTCATCCTCGACGATGTCGAGCACTTCGGCAGCGATCAAGCAGGACAGGGTMGAGCCGCCGAAAGTCGAGAAATATTCCGGTCCCTCGGCGAAACGGTCGGCAACGGCGCGGGTCGTGATCACTGCACCGATGGGATGGCCGTTGCCCAGCGGCTTGCCCAGCACCACGATGTCGGGCCGCACGGCTTGCTGTTCGAACCCGAAATAGAAGTCGCCGAGCCGGCCCAGCCCGGTCTGCACCTCATCGGCGATGCAGATGCCACCGGCCCGACGGATGCGCTCATAGACCTGCGCGAGGTAGCCCGGCGGCGGGATGATCTGTCCGCCGACGCTCGGGAAGGTCTCCGCGATGAAGCCCGCCACCTTGCCGCCTCGCCGTTCGATCGCTGCCAGAGCCTCGTCGACCTGCGCGGCATAGTGCAGCGCCCTGTCGGGATCGTCGCGTCGGAACCGCCCGCGATAATCATCCGCGACGTCGACCAGCTGCACCCATGGCTTGCGGCCGCCCATGCCCGGCTTGTTGAATTTATAGGCCGAGATGTCGATCGCACCGGTGGTGTTGCCGTGATAGCCGTGATCGGGCGTGACGATGTCGTAGCCGCCGCTGGCCGCGCGTGCGAGGCGAAGCGCGAGTTCGTTCGCCTCCGAACCCGAATTGACGAAGAAGCAGATCTCCAGCTCCTCGGGCAACTTCGCGGTAATGCGCTCGGCCAGCGCGACCTGAGCCGGGTGCAGGTAGCGTGTGTTGGAGTTCATCCGCGCCAGCTGGTCGGCGGCAACGGTCCGGATGCGTGGATGCGCATGACCGACATGGGGAACGTTGTTGTAAGCGTCGAGATAGGGCCGTCCCATCTCATCGAAGAGGTGGTGGCGCCAGCCGCGCAGGAAGGTGACGGGGCGCCGATAGCTGAGCTTGAGATTGGCGCCGAACCGGGCCTTGCGCTCGGCCAGCAACGCGGCTTCATCGATCGGCCGATAGGCGGCCCGGTCGTCCGGAAGATTGAGCAGCGCCGCCGGATTGGGGCAGATCGCCTGCCAGAGCTCCCAGTCGTCCGGGTCCGCTACGCCTGGCCAGTCATGGCCCATTCCGTCCAGCGTCAGGGCGAGCTGGACATGCAGATGCGGTTCCCAGCCGCCGTTCCCGTCGGGTGTTCCCAGCCGCGCGAACACCTCGCCCGCAGTCACCTCGCAGCCGGGACGAAGCGTCTCGCACAGAGCCGGGTCGAGATGGCCGTAGAGCGTATGGAAGACGTCGCCCTCGGGGGTCTGGTGCTCGAGGATCGCAACGCCGCCATAGTCGAGATGGCCGGTGCGGTTCTCCACCATGGCCACCCTCCCCGCCAGCGGCGCATGGACCGGGTGCCCCGCCGGAGCGAAGACGTCGATGGCCATGTGGATGGTACGCCGGTTCGACGCCCGCCACGGTCCCTTGTGGAAGGCCCGGTCGGTGTAGACCAGCCTTGGCTCGCCATATTGCCCGAGCCAGCGGCTCCTATCCGAACCATTGCGCGGACCGAGATGGCGGGCCTCGTCTTTACGCAGGTTGAACGGGTCCTGAGGCACCGTGCTCGTCGCTACCGAGAGCTGGCCGATGGATACGTCGTCCAGTGCCTCGCCGATCACCGGGGCAAAGGTTCCCCTCTGCCGGTCGAGCCAGGCGGCCACGCGGTCTGCCGAGTCGGTTGCCGGCAGTCTGCATGCGACGCGCAAGCGCGCCCGCATGAGCGCGCCGTCGAGCGCTGCGTTCTCCAGCAACCGCCACGCGGGTGCCTGCGAGATCGTCACATAGGCGTCGCCGGGGCGTCCGGCCGCTTCGATCGTCGAGTTCACGACGCTGACGGCAAGGCGCGTGCGCAGCAGCGGCCAGATCAGGTCGGTCTCAGCTGCGGTCAGCGGCGAGGCGCTGTGATAGCCGGCGACCAATGCCGCAAGGGCCGCCTCGGGCGTCTCGTGGTCGAGGGTCGCATAAGCGCCGGCGATCGCCAGTTCGCAGACCCTCGGGCCGACCGCCATATCGCCGAAATCGATCAGCCCGCTGATGCGCGTCGGCTCCGCGAGGCCCGGCACGACAAGGATGTTGAAGTCGTTGAGATCGTTATGGATCACCTGCGATGGCAAGGCCCTCAGCGACGGGAGCGCGGCCTCGTAATCGGCCAGGATGTCCTCGATCAGCCGGCGACGCGCGCCGTTTCCGAGTACATCGAGATGCGCGCCGATCCAGCCCGCCTTCGTCAGGTCCCATTTTGCCGCATCCGCCGTGGCCGCCCCCTCGAACCGGGCAAGCGCAAGATCGAGCCGCGCCGCCAGTGCGCCAAACGACGACAGGACCGCTAGCTGCTGCGGCCCTGCCTCGCCCATCGGGATGCCTTCAAGCGCGCGCTGGACCCACACCATCCGGGGCTGCCCGCGGTCGTCCGCGACATGCTGCCAGGCGCGACCGTCCCGTGCCGGTAACACCTGCGGCAGCGGCAGCGTGGGATCGGCCGAGAGGGCGTGAGCGATGGCCACGCATTGCTGCTCGACCAGAGCGGCATCGCCATGAGCGCGCATCGCCTTGATGATAATATCGCCTTGCGGGGCTGTAGCGCGGAAGTTCAGGTCATGCTCGCCGCCAAGCTGCCGCAGCCCCCCCGTGCTCCCGAACTGTTCCGCGATGGCGCGCAACCAATCGTGGTTCATATCAAATCTCCTGAACTCATGGCGCGCTTCGACGACGCTTGCCGTGAGGGCTGGAGCCCCAAGGCAATGAGCGCGCCCGGCGCGGGGGGCTCAACCGACCCGGATACCGTCTCGCCGGCGCATCTCGTTCAAGGGCCAGACAGACGGGTCGATCAGGAAGAAGGGTTGAGCTGCGCGAGCGCCAGCCCGTGCAGCGTGCGGTCACCGGCGGCGGCGATCTGTCCCTTCCACGAAAGGTCGATGGCTTTGCCGGACCAGTCCGACACGACGCCCCCGGCTCCCTCGATGATGGCGATCGGGGCGAAGACGTCGAAGGCGTCCAGGCCGCCGTCAACTGCGATGTCGGTATTGCCGCGCGCCAGACAGCCATAGGCATAGCAGCTGCCGCCATATTGGGTGAAGGCGACCGTCCGATCMAGCCGGTCGACCGCACTCCGCTCGGTATCAGTCAGGAAGCGGGGGTTGGAACTCGTCAGGAAGGCCTGCTCCAGCGAGCTGCGAGGCCTGCAGCGAATAGGTCGGCCGTTATGCTCCGCGCCGGCGCCGGAAATGCCGGAGAGGCGCTCGCCGGTCGCCGGCAGGTCCATCAGCCCCAGCCAGGGGCGACCTGCGCGCGCGACCCCGATCAGGATGCCGTAGACCGGGATTCCGGCAATGAAAGCGGCGGTGCCGTCGATCGGGTCGATGACCCAGACGAATTCGCGATCCAGCCCGTGCGAGCCGAATTCCTCGCCCAATATGCCGTGGTCGGGATAGGCGACCTCGATGCGCTCGCGCAGGCGCTTTTCGATGGCGCGGTCGGTGGCGGTGACGAAGCTCTGGTCGGCCTTGATGTCGATCTTGTGGGCCGTGCGCAAGGCCTCGGAGACGATGGCGCGGCCCTCGTCGGCGAGTTGCTGGGCGAATGACAGGAGTTCGGAAGCGATGGGGTCGGTCATGTCTGTGCTCAATGTGAAAGGATCTGGCCAAGGMATTGCCGCGCGCGTTCGCTCTTCGGCTTCGAAAAGAAGTCCTCGGGTGCGGCGGCCTCGACGATCTCGCCGGCGTCCATGAAAATGATCTTGTCCGCCACGGACCGGGCAAAGCCCATCTCATGGGTGACGCACACCATCGTCATGCCGTCGCGGGCGAGGTCGCTCATCACGTCCAGCACCTCCGAGATCATCTCCGGATCAAGGGCCGATGTCGGTTCGTCGAACAGCATGACCTGCGGGTTCATGCAGAGCGCACGGGCGATCGCCACGCGCTGCTGCTGGCCGCCGGAAAGCTGGCTGGGATACTTGTCGGCCTGGTCGGCGATGCGCACGCGCGTGAGATAGGTCATCGCCGTATCGCGCGCGGCCGCCTTATCCTTCTTGCGCACGAGGCGTTGGGCCAGCATCAGGTTCTTCAGCACCGTCAGATGCGGGAACAGGTTGAAGCTCTGGAACACCATGCCAACCTCGCGGCGCACGGCGATGGAGCTGCGCTCGCCTTCGAGAACGACGTCGTTGACCGTGATGCGGCCACTGTCATGCGTCTCCAATCCGTTGATGCAGCGGATCATCGTCGATTTGCCCGAGCCGGACGGCCCGCATACGACCAACTTCTGCCCCTTGGCGACGGTGAGGCTGACGTTCTTCAGCGCCTGGAACGCCCCGAATTGCTTGCATACATTGTCCAGAACGATCTGCTCCGGCGGTGTCATGCGGATGCCCCTCTCTTCGTGTATTTGCCGAGGTAATCTTCAAGCTTGCCAAAGCCGACCTGGAAGACCCATGCCATGGCCAGGTAGATCAGTGCCGCCGCGATGAAGATCTCGAACGGGGCGAAGGTGTTGGACACGATCGTGCGGGCAACGCCGGTGATATCGAGAAGTGTGACCGTGCTCGCCAAGGCCGTTGCCTTCATCATTGAGATGAACTCATTGCTATAAGCCGGCAAAGCGAGGCGCACGGCGATCGGCGTCACGACATAGATGAAGCGTTGTGGGGCACTCAGGCCAAGCGCTCTCGCCGCCTCGTTGACGCCCTTGTCGACCCCCAGAACGCCGCCCCGCAGGATTTCGGATATGTAGGCGGAGCTGTTGAGCGAGAGCGCGACGACGCAGCAGCCGAAAGGCTCGCGCAGCACCGGCCACAGCACGCTCTCGCGGACGAAGTCGAGCTGCGGCAGCCCGTGATAGATGATGAAGATCTGCACCAGGATCGGCGTACCACGCAGGAAGTAGATATAGCCCATGGCCGGCCAGGCGAGGTACCAGCGGCCGCTGATGCGCATCAGCAGGATCAGAACGGCAAGCACCAGGCCAATCGCCGTCGAATAGGCCATCAGCTTGAGCGTAATGCCGAGCCCCGCGGCGATCTGCGGCAAGCTCGACAGGATGAGGTTGAAGTCGAAGTTCATCGCGCCCTCTCCAAATGGCTGTTCGCATACCGCTCCAGCCACCATGTCAGGATGGTGATGACCGTCGTGATGGCGAGGTAGATCAGCGCCACGGTCATGAACATCAGGAAGGGCTTATGGGTGACGGCGGTCGCCATCTGGCCGACGAAGACGATTTCCTCCAGCCCGACGATCGAGATCAGGGCGGTGTCCTTCATGATCGACAGCATGTGATTGCCAAAGTTCGGCAGCGCGAGCCGCCACATTTGCGGCATGCGCACATAGAAGAAGGTCTGGCCTTTGGTTAGCCCCAGAGCGTGGGCCGCCTCGACCTGGCCGTGCGCCACACCCATGAAGGCGCCCCGGAACGTCTCGGTCATATAGGCTCCGACGATCAGACCGATCGCGATCGCGCCAGCCCAGAAGGGCGGGACGTCGACGAACTTGATCTGCGGATCGTAGATCTGGGCAATCCGGGTCAGCACCACGGCCGTGCCGAAATAGAACAGCAGCAGAACCACTAGCTCGGGCGTGCCGCGAAAGACGACCGTATAGGCCTTGGCGAGAACCTGCGCCACCCGATTGCGGGAGAGCTTGGCGCTCGCGCCAAGCAATCCGAAGATGACAGCGAGGACCAGCGAGGCTGTGAAGACCTTCAGGACCATCACGGTCCCGAAGAAGAAATCGTCCCACCAGCCGGAAAGTGCGGCCATGTATCATTCCCCCCGATCATGGCGGACCGGCACGGCCGGACCGCCATCGGCCATGTTCAGTTGATGCCGACGCCCTTCCAGTTCTCGGGACTGATCGAGAAGGGGAAGTATTTGTGGCCGTATTTCTCGAGCGAGCCGTTTTCGATCAGTGTCTTGAGCGCGCCGTTGACGCGCTTGACGAGATCCTCTTGGCCCTTGCGGATCCCGATGCCCACGCCCGTGCCGAAATACTCCTTTTCGTCGATGGCGGGTGAGACGAACTCGAACTTCGCTCCCTGATCAGTACTGAGGAATTCGAGATAGGCTTTCATCGGATTGGTGATGGCGACATCGACACGGCCGTTGCGCAGGTCGAGCAGCATGGCCTGGGCGCCGTCGTAGAGCCGGATATTGGCGCCGGGCAGCTTTGCTTCGATCCACTTCGCGTAGGTGGACGCACGCTCGACGCCGACCGCGAGGTTCTTGAAGCTGCTCTGTATCGGCTTACCCTTGTCGTCAAAAAGCTTGAGATCCTTCCCCTTCGGACCGAGGAACCGCCCGATCGAGACGCGATAGGGGACCGAAAAGTCCATCTTCTGGAGCCGCTCGTCGGTGATGGACATCGATGCGACGATGAGGTCGAACTTGTTGGTCAGCAGCGCAGGGATCATGCCATCCCATTGCTGGCAGACATATTGGAGGTCGGCGCCGATGAGTTCCGCGACGCCCTTGGCGACGTCCACGTCATAGCCGGTCATCTCGCCGCCGGGCGCGCGGAAGTTGAACGGCGCATAGGTGCATTCCATGCCGACCCGCAGCGTCTCCGCCTGGGCAGTCGCTGGCGCGATCGCGCTGACCGCCGCGAACGCTGCCGAAAGAACCAATTTCCTCATCGTCATAGCGGCTCCCCTTCTTTGATTATCGCCGATATTCGAAGTCGTGCCGAAGAGCGTCGCCCCCCGCACACAGCTAGGAGCCCGTCCGAGTAACGATTTTGGGGCGATTATGACGGGAAGGCTGGGCGGGAGATTTCGGTGCCCGGTCCTCATCTTGAGGCTTTTGCAAGCTTCAGGAGGTTGTGAGCGGTACAGATCATTGCCCATTCGCCTCGGACCTG
>NZ_JBFTZN010000194.1:0-18104 GCF_056406775.1 Allobosea sp. P1_A7 | reverse complement strand
GCACGAGGTTCGCCCCGCCGTTCCGGGGGGAATAGCGGCGGGGCTCCCCAGGCCGTGACGGCGCCGGATGTGAACAACGCCACCACGCAGTAGCGAACCSCTGTCGAAACCMGCAGTTCCGGGCGGCGACTACTATTTCACTCGCTCAAGATTCTCCCGGTCCTTTCGACGCGGTCTCATCGAAACGTTGGACAGCRWGTACTGCCAAATCGACGCTTGGGTCCGCCCTCCACAACTCGGCGATGATTGAGGCCAGACGCTCGCGTTGGACGGGCTCGCTGAGCGGGTCGACCCTTGCTGCAATCTCGCTCCAAGCTTCATCAAAAGCCACGGCGATCCGAGCGAGTTCCTCTGGCGTGGCGACGATAGAACGGAACGGCATCGCAATCCCCCTGCGATGCTCACAGTTTATAATCCATCAAAAGAACGCAAGGATGAATTGGCCAGCCGGAGGCCCCGCCGTATGGCAGCGGCGGAGCCCGAGGCCGTGCGGGCGGTGGAGAGTGGTGGCCGGCACGCAGAGAAAACAAACTTGCCCCTCGGCTGTTCCGTCGACGAGGAACAAAAAAAGGACCCGCAGCGTCCTCACACAGCGGGCCAGTTC
Organism: Allobosea sp. P1_A7; assembly: GCF_056406775.1. Taxonomy (NCBI): domain Bacteria; kingdom Pseudomonadati; phylum Pseudomonadota; class Alphaproteobacteria; order Hyphomicrobiales; family Alloboseaceae; genus Allobosea; species Allobosea sp. P1_A7. The sequence continues at coordinate 17,500 of NZ_JBFTZN010000194.1, read as the reverse complement.
ACCCCTCTTGGGTTGAGGTGTGAAACGCGCAGCGGCCCCTGCGGGTTCCGGGCGCGAGCGAAATTGTTTCATCGGCGCGGAACCGGCGATCGGCTCCATGAGTTGAGTCGAGGCAGGATGCGGTGCCTGCGTCGATGAACGCATTGCGATCGACCAGTCTGGGGGCAACCCTGGAGATGTGCCAGGCTCCTCACCTCGCGTCGTCTGGTCCCATCTCTTCGGTCGAGAGGTTCTCTCCGATTCCGGGGGAGTGGCTGCACGAATGCGAGGTCGAATATTTGCTCTCCCTCCCAGAGGCGAAGCGCGCCGAAATCCTCGACGGCGTCCCCGGCGCCGTGGACCGCAAAAGACAAGGCATCAGGGGCATGCGCGGCGAGGGCGTGGTTGCTGCGCTCAAAGTTCAGATCGAGCGACTGCGGCTCATCAAAATGAAGGGCTGAGTTTGGGCCCGCTGATCCGGCGGGAGCAGCGAGGCCCCAGGCCGTGCCCGCGCGCCGGCGTCTCAGGATTTCCTTCCTCTAATAAGCGCCTCCGACTCCAAAGAGGCCGCCAACTCTTCGTATTCCATAATCCGCTCGGCGCGTTCTGGCGCTTCCGACCGGGCCCAGAAATCGAGCCCGATCCACGCCAGCTCATAGGCCTCACAGAGAACGAGAATCAGACGTCTGTTCGAAGCCCGCACGCAAACCAGGCAGCCGCAGCATAAGACGTGTCAGTCCACGTTTCTGATCGGCGTCATGGCATTCACGAGCGCGTTCCGAAGTGGCCATCCTCCCACCAAGGTATTGGATCCTCTATTGGACTTGAGGGCGATGCCAGGAGAGGAAATAGGGCCCCGCCCTAGGGCAAATCGCAGCGGTTAGGTCGTGTGGCCTTTGAGGGGAACAGCGCGCCGTCCAAACGAATGGTACCGTAGTCAGTTCCTCGGCACAGGTTTTTCCCGAGCGTTGGTCGGGAACAAGCTCGTAAGCGATTTTTTGTCCGTCGCGCAGCTCGCGCAATCCCGCACGCTCCAAGGCGCTGATGTGAACAAACACATCCTGTCCGCCGTCGTCAGGTTGAATAAAACTAAATCMCTTGGTGGGATTGAACCACTTCACCGTTCCCGTAGCCATGGCTGTCCTCCTGAGCCCAAAAAAGGGCCCGCGGTGTCCTCCCACAGCGGGCCAGTCAGGGGTCATGGGTACTGTCGGCTGAACGCGCATGGAAACGGAGGGTTCCGCCAAAACGCAAAAAGGCTCGCCACCCTTTTCAGAGCAGCGGGCCGGTTTCAAGAGGAAGCACCAAGCTGAGCGGCCGGCTGACGCAGCGAGATACCTAAAAGGAACATAAGTACAAATTTGTTTTTAATGGCTTTCCCCAAGGGCCAGTTCCTTAGCCTGGCGCAACTCAAATGAAACGGCCTCGGCTGCCCGATGTCGATTCGTGAGTTTTGATTATGATTGCGGTGATGCTTGCCCTGGCCGTGGCTCAGCCGCCCTCGGTGTTTCGGTCCGACACCGACACTCATTTTGCATGGGGATGCCGACCATGTGGTCCCGGTATCAGACGCCGGGGCCATCGAGAGGCTGATCAAAAGTACCGGGGGACATGTCCAAAGCCATATCTATCCAGGCGAAGGACATGGACTTTCTCTCGCTAGTTGGCCGGATGTGATATCGAGAGCGCAGGCGTTCCTGCGCGAGAACCTCTGACGCTCGGCGGGAAAGGGCCGAACCCCCCGAGCTATGTGGAGAGATTCCCGGCTAGGAGGAGAGCCGTCAATGAAGATCGCGACCTACAATGTAAACGGCATCAACGGCCGCTTGTCGGTTCTTCTGCGGTGGCTCAAGCAGGACAACCCCGACGTAGTCTGTCTGCAGGAGCTGAAATGTTCCGATGATCGCTTTCCGGAGCGTGAGCTGCAGCAAGCCGGCTATGCGGCGGTTTGGCAGGGCCAGAAGAGTTGGAACGGTGTCGCCATCCTCGCAAAGCGCGGCCGCCCTCTTGTCCTGACGCGCCGGGGCTTACCCGGAGATCCCGATGACAGCCATAGCCGGTACATCGAGGCGGCGGTGAACGGGATGCTGATAGGGTGTCTCTATCTTCCCAATGGCAATCCCGCCCCTGGGCCCAAGTTCGAATACAAACTTCGCTGGTTTGATCGACTGCAAAGCTACGCCGAGGAGATACTATCACTCGACGTGCCGGTTGCGCTCGTTGGTGATTTCAATGTCATGCCGACGGCGCTGGATGTCTATGCGCCTGAGCGGTGGAAGGAGGACGCTCTCTTTCGCCCCGAGGTGAGGAAGGCATACGCCAAACTTCTTGAACAGGGGTGGGTCGACGCCGTCAGGCACCTCCACCCCCACGAGCGCATCTACACGTTTTGGAAATACTGGCGCAACTCGTTTGAACGCGACGCGGGACTGCGGATCGACCACTTCCTGCTAAGCCCCGCTTTGGCTGCATCACTCAAGCGTGCGGAGATTCGGCGTTCGCCGCGTGGCTGGGAGCATACCAGTGACCACGCCCCGGTCCTGATAGAGCTTGAATCCCCCCCGCCGTAGCTCGTTGAACTTGAAACAGATCGTTGCCAATTTCCCGCCGCCTTGCAGGAACCAAAGCCGTCACCATTTCGTTGTCCGCGCGGTGCCATCATCGCACCTGCCTGCTCTCCGGTTGGATGCGTTGCCGCGGATGTACCGGCCGCAGCCGACAGGAGGGCAAAGCCAGTTTCCCGGCGATGGCCGGAGCCGTCTAGTCCTGACGATAGTCAGAGGCCCGCCGTTCACAGAACGGTGGGCTTAATTTTTGAAGCGCAGAGCGAATTCCGGGGACGGGGACGTCCTGTGCTCACTTGGATTAGGCTCCCGTGTAGGGAGAATTAGCCCGAACTAAGCGAGTGTTCTCTTCCCTGAATGCATCCACAAACTCAGTAACCATGCGGCGTAGGCCGCAGTACGGCTATTTCGGGTCGTCCGATCTTGTGAGCAGGTGAGGATTGGCTTTGTAGATTTCGGCGAGGCCTTTGARCGTCTCGATGCCGAAGTCTGTGAACGCCATGACGCTGTCATCGCCTGGCCCATAGACCCAGACCACGCCGTCCTCCTGGTCCATTTCATTGGCCACGTCCCACAGCCAGTCCTCGTCCTCACCGAGCATTTCGGCGACGCGGGCAATGGTATGGACATGGTGGACCTTGTTAACCGGGGCCAATGTCAGGCCGCCGCCGCAGCGATGGCGGATGCTTTGGGCATCCAGTTCCAGGGCAGCAAGTCGTCGATCCGATGAGCTGGATGCGTGGCGATCCTGGCCAGAACGTCGGCGAGCCAGGCCTGAGGATCGACGTCGTTCATCTTGGCCGTGACGATGAGGCTGTACATGGCGGCAGCGCGTTGACCTCCCCGGTCTGACCCGCAGAACATCCATGATTTTCTTCCAAGAGCGATGCCGCGCAGCGCGCGCTCGGCTGCATTRTTCGACAAACACACCCGCCCGTCATCCAGGAACAGGGTGAAGGCTGCCCAGCGCTTGAGGATATAATCGATGGCCCTGGCGAGGTCGTGGCCGCGGGAGAGCTTGGCRCGCTGTTCGCGCATGTAGACCGCAAGCGCATCGACAAGCGGCTTGCTCAGGTCCTGGCGAACTGTCCSGCGCTCCWGCGCAYTCTTGCCGTTGATCGGCCGCTCGATCTCGAACAGGGCGTCGAYGCGGCGCACGACCTCGACCGCAAGGGGAGAGAGGGCGATCGTCTTCTTGCCCGCAGCCTGCCGCCGGGCGTTCTCCTCAAGATCGGCCATGGCGAAGAACGGGCGCCTGGCGTGAACCCAGCACCCTGCTTCCAGGATCCGCCCGGGACTTCGCTCAGGCAGATAGAGCTGGCGATACCCATCGAAGGCGTCGGCCTGGAAYAGCCCGGYATATCCGGCCARATGGGYTTGSGGATGCTCGCCCTTGCGGTCGCGGGAGTAATAGAACATCGCCGCCGGCGGCGATGCCCCACCGAACGGCCTGTCATCGCGGACGTAGACCCAACATCGTCCMGTATCGGTCTTGCCTTTGGCCAGAACCGGCACGGTGGTGTCATCGCCRTGCAGGCGTTCAGCCGCCATGACATGCGCTTCAACCCGCCTCAGAACCGGGTCGAGTGCCGCGCAGCCCGACCCCACGGCGTCGGCCATGGTCGAGAGGCTGACCGGTACGCCTTCCAGGGCATAGCGCTCGGCCTGTCGGTTCAAGGGCTGATGCTGGCCGAACTTCTCGAACAGGATCATCGCCAGCAGGTTGGCGCCGGCCCATCCCCTGGGGATCACGTGGAAGGGGCCCGGCGCCTGGCTGACCTTCTCGCAATCCCGGCAGGTGAACTTCTCCCGCACGGTTTCGATCACCTTCCATTGGCGGGGGACCGCTTCCAGAGTCCGGGTTACATCCTCGCCCAGCTTGCGCAGTCGGGTTCCGCCACAGCAGTCGCATGCCGTCGGAGGATCGATCACCACACGCTCGCGCGGCAGGTGATCGGGGAAGGTGTTCCGTTCGGGGCGCTTGCGGGTGAACCCTGCCACAACCGTGGCCTTGGCCACGGCAATTTCCGCAGCCAGCTCATCCTCGGTGGCACTCGCTTCCAGTTCCTCGAACTGCAGCGCCAACTGGTCGATGAGCCGTTGCGACCGTTCGGAGCGAGGGCCGTAGATCTGCCGCTCCAGCTTGGCGATCCGCAACTTTTGATGGGCGATCAAGGCCAGATCTTCGGACGCCTTCGCGCGCGCCACCGCCAGGTCCGCGGCCACGTCCCGCGTCTTCGCGCGCTCGATCGTCAGCGCCGCTTTCAGCGCGTTGATATCGTCCGGCAGGTCGGCAAGAGCGGCGTCCACGACAAGAAGTGAATCATGAATCCCACCCGCTGACTCCTAAAAAATGAAGCGTCCCGACCTTATCCGGCGCTGCTTGGCCGCCAGCTGTGCCGCGGGTTCCGCCAGTCGATACCGTCGAGCATATAGGCCAGCTGCGACGCCGAGATTGCGACCACGCCGTCGGCCGGCGACGGCCAGATAAAGCGGCCCTTCTCCAGCCGCTTCGCATAGAGCGACATGCCCAGGCCGTCGTGCCAAAGGATCTTGATCAGATCGCCCCTGGCGCCTCTGAAGACGTACAAATCGCCAGCGTGCGGGTCCCGGCCCAGCGCCTCCTGAACCTGAAGCGCCAGCCCCGTCATCCCCCGGCGCATGTCGGTCCGGCCGACCGACAACCACACCCGCACGTTCGACGGAACCGGGATCATCGCCGCCCAATGACAGCGACCACGCGGGCCAAGGCYGCACCATCGACGCTCGCATCGACGAGGATGCGCACGTCGTCAATGATGATTTCCATACGTCCGGCTCCAGCCGAACAAGCCGACCGCTCCAGCGCCGCAGCCGCCTCCGGGACAATGATCGCCGCCGCGAAGCCTGGCTCGTCTATCTCCGATAGGCGGCCTGCACGGGCCAGCTTGCGCCAGGCGAAAAGCTGGCTGCTCGACAGTCCATGCCGCCGAGCCGTCGAAGATGCCGCTCGGTGACCAGAATAACTCTCCGCGACGATCCGGAGCTTCTCTTCCGGCGTCCACCGCCGCCGCGAYCCCGTCGTGATCACTTCAAGCCGAGAGAGCTTCGGCATAGGCGTATGACTATCCATACGCCTATTTCTTCACTCAGCACGCGCCACCGCAAGGCGGCCCACGCCGAAGGGCTACCAAACTCACGCGCAATTCGTGAAAGTGGACGCACGCCCGGCTGGAACATCGCATAGCGATAATCGAGCCTGGGAAGGAACGGTTTCGCGATCAGTCCCACCTTCTGGAAATGCAGGCTGGTGACGACGTCGACGATGGTCACGCCGACGCCTTCCATGACCAGCGCGCAAGCGGTGCCGAAGAACTCGACATGAACGGCCATGCGCAGCCGCGCCGAATGCTCGGCGAAGGCGCGTTCGATCGCCTCGTGCAGGAAATGATCGGCATAAAGCGAGATGAAGGGGGCGTCGTCGAGATGGGCCGGCGTGATGACCGACTCGGCTGCGAGCGGATGATCGGCGGGCAGCATGCAGACGCAGGGGGACTTCGATCGTCTCGATGACGGGATAGGAGCAAAAGACCTCATTGGCCGGAATAGAAACCTCACTATCACTTCCTGATCCGTTCAGAGCCGTTGCGACGTCAGTGCCGAACTCTGGCCAAYCGACGCCCTAACCGACACTTTGGACTCGCGCGAAGGCTCGCCCAATCCTGTAGTGACATTCCCTGAGAAAAGGGCGCGTCGTCGACCCAGTGCCCGCGACGAAAAATAACGGCAGTTAGCGGCGGGGCAGTATTATAAAATCTCGTTGGGTGCCGAGAGCCCTCGAACGCTCTTCGAGGGGGATGCTCTCCCGCGCCTGCACCGACCCGGATTGTTCGATCCGCTCTCAGCTTCCACGCCGTCGCAGGTGCTCTCGCGAGGAAGCCGTTTCGGCCTCTGTCCGGATCGTCAATGTTGTAGAAGACTATCCCATCCGCGACATTCGAAAACTCTAAACAGTGCCATTGGCACCTGAGTCAAATTCTGAACAAACGTTCATGGAACCAATGGCTTAGCAGCCCGTTCTAATGTTCGGCGGGGGCCATTGGAGGTCGACATGATCAAGAAGATTATCCTGGTTTCTGCGCTTGCTCTTATGCCGGTCGGAGTTTTCGCGCAGTCGAATTCTGGTGCGGCAGGCGGCGCTGCGGCGGGTGCAGGAGCCGGAGCCGTCGGAGGCGCGATTGTCGGCGGTCCGGCTGGAGCGGCAGTTGGAGCCGTGGGCGGCGCCGTTGGCGGCGCGATCGTTGGCGGTATCGCGGCGGATCAGCGTACTGAATTCCGCACCTATGTGAGGGAACAGAAGGTGCCGTCGGTCGCCTACAAGGAGAAGGTTGTGGTCGGTGCCACTCTTCCGGAGACCGTCACTTACAGAGAGGTGCCGGCTCGCTATGGAAAAACCGAGTATCGCTACACCGTCATCAACGATCAACCGGTCCTGGTCGAACCCAAGACCCGCAAGATCGTCCAGATCATCGAGTGACGTCTTACGGCCCGCCGGAAACGGCGGGCCGCCACCAGAAGCTGCGGTCTTGCGTGCCTTGGTCGTATCCGCTTCACTTTGAACTCTAAAAGCTGATCGCTGCATAAAGCGGTGCTACGACGAACTAATCAGGCTTGCCCAAAACCTGCGCGACGGCGGCCGCGCTCGGCCCCGCTTTTTCTACCGCCATTTTCAATTGCTCGATGCTGACGCCCCACTTTTGCGTCCAGTACTTCACCTCGTGGGGTTCATTCACATTGATGCGCGAGCGGTCCTGCGCACCTCTTTTGGTGAGATCGTCCGGCATGGGAACCTCCTTGAATCCCATTGAACCTCGCTCATGGATCGAAGTTCCGAGTGACGGCGGCAGATGGCGCGAGGATGTTCTCGGAAAGACGGAACCGGACCCGCTGACTGATGTCCGCGATCCAGCTGGTGAGCGCCTAAATAGGCTGGTTACAGAGTGCGGGTTAGCGCAAAACATCAAATCGATCCTGCCCAAGCCGCTTGCACTCGGATTGGTCGGCCTTCTGTTCTTCGCGAACAGGACCAATATTAGAGCAACCCTGGCCGCCATGGGCGCGGCGGAGCGTTGGCGATTGGCGGTCCGTCCTAGTGGCTGACGCTGGTCTCACTTTCCTATGTCAGGGTTCTGCTCATAGTGAAGGTCGATTGGGCGACCGTCGGCCGAGCTATATCGCCAGGTCGCGAGCCTGCGCGATAACATGGACTGCTTCGTTGCCAACCGGCTTGTTCGAATCTTTGGGTGGGCCGCCACCCTGCTCCTGTCCGTCGCCGCGATAGCTACCGTGATTGTCCACTAAGCAACGCCGAATTAGCCCTCGCGTCAGGCGCGGCAGCGGCGTTGACGCTCAAAAGAATGCGAGGTCCGCAACATTATCGAGCGTATTGGCGTTGCTCCCCGCACGGAGGATATGCTGTTGCGGTATGAACGTGCGCTCAGGGGCGTGTCGCTAGCCTTCCTACTGGGCTTCCTGTCTGCGTATGCGATTTCTCGCCTTGAACGCTCCGACAGGAGCGCCCGGGACGATGCCTACGAGAAGAAGGTCGCGCATCGCACCAAGGCCGGAGAAAGTGCGGCCGTCCCGACCGAGATTCCAGCGAAAGGTTGGACTGACATTGCTCGTCGCACCTACCACGAGGTTGAGCGCGATCGGGTCTTGGCAGTTGCGGCAGGTGTGACTTTCTATGGGCTGCTCGCCCTGTTTCCGGCACTAACCGCATTTGTCTCGCTTTACGGACTCGCCGCCGATCCGAGCACAATCGCCGAYCAATTCAATATGCTGGACGGATTCTTGCCCGCCGGGGCGACGGATTTTCTTCGTGAGCAGGTTGGCCGTATTGCAGCTGGCGGCGAAACAAAGCTTGGTTTTGCTTTCGCAGTCAGTTTTGGCTTGGCCGTGTGGAGCGCAAACGCCGGAGTGAAAGCACTATTTGATGCCTTGAACGTCGCATATGGCGAAGACGAAAAACGGGGCTTTATCAAGCTGAACCTTGTGTCGTTGGTATTCACCCTTGGGATCCTGGTGTTCTCGCTTGCCGCCCTCGGAGCGGTCGCTCTCATTCCCGTAATCTTGGATTACTCCCAACTCGGCGTCGCTGCAGAATGGCTCGTTACATTGGGCCGCTGGCCAACCCTCATCGGACTTCTTCTTCTTGCGCTGGCAGTTCTCTATCGATACGGACCAAGCCGTGATGAGGCACAATGGGTCTGGGTTAGTCCGGGCGCCTGTTTGGCGGCCGTTGGTTGGCTGGTCGCGTCGATGTTGTTTTCTTGGTATGTGGCGAACTTCGAAGAATACAACAAAACCTACGGCGCAATCGGCGCAGTGATCGGCCTGCTCACCTGGATGTGGTTGTCCGCGACGATCGTTCTCGTGGGCGCCGAATTAAATTCAGAAGCCGAACGCCAAACCTATCTCGACACCACAAAAGGTGCGCCGATGCCGATTGGCATGCGTGGCGCCGATGCGGCCGATCGCAAAGGATGACCCAATATTTGTTGCTGAACGCTTTCAGCAGGACCAAGGGAACAGAGACGGGCGCAGGTCGTTACGCTCACATCGATTTTGCCGCCAACCTGGAGACCGTCATGGCCACGTCCAAGAGACAAACCGGCACCCGGCACCGTTCGACATCCCAAGGCGCCGAATTGGCTCAATCACTGAGGGGTTCTGGCAGCACCGTTTCAGACAATCTGCGTTCCGTGGGTGTCAATACAGACGAAATGGCAGAAATCGCTGAACGGCGCGTGACGGAACTCCAGGAAATGCTGATGGACGAGATTCGGGCTCGGCCTCTTAGAGCACTTGGCTGGGCGGCAGCCGCGGGCCTGGTGGTCGGCTTGTGGGCGGCGAAATAGCTCATGGGATCGCTGATAGCCACATTGGTTGCGCCTCTCGCCGCGGCGATCAAACAAAAGGTGATTGCCTACGCCCTCATGGTATGTGCTGTGTTGCTGGTTGTTTTTGCGACCGCCTACATTCTCGATGCGGCGCACAGCTGGCTGGCGTTTCGGTATGGCCCAATCAGCGCAAGCTTGAGCGTCGCAGGCGCCCTGCTCGTCACGGCGGGCGTTTGCGTCGGATTTGCATTCTATATCCGCGGGCGGCCGGTCTCGACGCTGCCTTACGCGCGTTTGCTTCGTCCCAAGTTTTCAAAGACCGGTGTGGCACTGGCCGCGGCCATTGCTGGTGGGCTGACTTCATTCACGGCTATCGCAAGCTCGAGGCGTCTAAGGTCAATATTGTCCGGCCGGCCTAGTCATAATCCCTAAGGCCGCCCGAGCAGACTTAGTTGGGTTTAACCAAAACGACGCGGGCATCATTCGATCCTCCTAGGACGCGCACGGTTGCTCTCGCGGACCGCTTGATGCCGTCGCATGCTCCACGGTTTGTGATGGGCGCGGTGATATTCGCAGACGCTCGGCACTCGACATAGGCCACCTGTTACGCGGATCATTCAGCTTTCGATCGCAGGGAGCGGAGCTATGGCTGGTCCGTTGAGGACACTGCCATCTGGTGCGAACTGGGAACCATGACAGGGGCAGTCCCAGCACCGCTCAAAAGAGTTCCACTGCAAGTGACAGCCAACGTGCGTACAGGCCGCTGATCGTTCAAATAACTTCCCCTTCTCATCGCGATACGCGGCGATCTTGGCTAGGCCGCGCCGAATGATTGCCCCTTGTCCGGGAGCCAATTCGTCGACCGAGCCAAGCTCACCCGGCGCCAGATACGACGCAGCATTTGCGAGGAGCGTTGCGTTCTCTGAAAGGAAGCGCACCGCTGCCTTGAGACTTGTCCGGACCAGCGATGCGTTTCCTCACCGAGATTTGGCACCAACATCCGAATCCAGGATTCGAGAGCCACGAAACGCGCGGGCGCGTTGTCCGCTGCACCCGTTTTATGATCCTCGCCACCGACGATGAGGATGTCGCGACCATCGACGCCGGAAGTCAGGCGCACGTAGTGATAGGGATCGAGCGTGTCCCAGTACAACTGGTCTTCCACCTCTCCGCGCTTGAGGTCGAACGCCATCGCATAGGTGCGGTACGGAGCTTGTTTGGTGTGAAAGCCTACCGTCTGATGGATCGGCGAATTGGTCGCGACCACAGCGTGCGGGGCCATTATGTGGTGGCCATTCGCCAGCGTCACCTTAACGAGGTCGCCTTCTTCGTGGAGCTCATCGACTGCGGTGTTTGGATGAAGACGTCCGCCCTTTGCTTTGATCGCGTCGCAAAGACCATTCAAATATTTTAGAGGATGAAAGGTCGCCTGGTTGGGGTAACGGAGATAGGGCGTCGCCGCGAGTCCGCGGAGCGGGAGTCCTTTGTCGCGATTGACGGCGACCTTTAATTTTTTGGCGGCATCGATTTCATCTTGCAGGACGCTCTCCTCGCTCGTCGGGTCGAGAAACAGGATGCCGTCGAGCCTCCGAAATTCACAATCGATGCTTTCTTTGGATTGGATTGTCTCGATCCGATCGACCCCAGCGCTCTGGCTGTCCTGGAACGTGCGGGAGAGTTCCGTCCCTCGCATTGAAATCAACCCAGCCAGGGAGTCGTCGCAAATGGGCGCCAGATGGGCTGTCGTTCGTGCGGTCATTCCGCCGGCAATCGCACCACGGTCCACAACGGCAACAGATCGTCCACGTTGCAGAAGCTCGTAGGCCACTGACAGACCGGCGATGCCGGCTCCGATTACCACCACGTCAATGGTGAGGTCCTTACTCAGCGATTTGGCATGGCTGGCAACCTTCACGTCCATCCAGACCGAACGGCTGTGCTCCTGCAACGCGTTCATCGGTAACCTCCACGCTCTGGGAGCAGGAACGTCACCCGTCGCATTTGGTTCGGCAGCCCGACGAAATCGATTCCTCCTTCGTCCCCCGCATCATCGCCGCTAGAGCTTCACACAGACACCGAGATTGTGCGTGCACGGGACCGCCCAAACCGGCGGGCATAAGCGTTGGCCGCGAACACGTGATCGAACTGGAACAATCCCCTGCCCACGAGGTTCGACCTGTCTCAGGAAGCCTACCCAAACCAGGGAGACAGCCATGGCGGACGCCAAGACCCTCAACGACATGTTCATCGACATGCTCAAGGACGTTTATTACGCCGAAAAGCAAATTCTTCGCACACTTCCGAAGATGGCAAAGGCAGCCAAATCCCAGGAACTCAAGGCCGCATTCGAAAAGCACCGGGATGAGACGGAGGGACAAATCGAACGTCTGGCGCAGGTCTTTGAGATTGCCGGCAAAGCAGCCCGCGGCAAAACCTGCGACGCGATTCTCGGCATCATCGAGGAAGGTAAGGCGGTGATGGAGGATTATGCCGGCAGCCCCGCCATGGACGCAGGCCTGCTCGCGGCGGCCCAGGCCGTGGAGCACTACGAAATCGCCCGGTACGGAACGCTGAAGGCCTGGGCCGGACAGCTTGGCCTTAAGGATGCAGTGGGCCTGTTGGATCAGACTCTCACCGAAGAATCGAAAACCGACGAAGCGCTTTCGAAGCTCGCTGCGGGCTCGGTCAACGAGTCAGCCATGGCGAAGGCCGCGTAGCCAATAATTTGGGGGCCCCGATATCCGGGGCTCCCGCCCTGACAATCAAGTAAGGCGATGCGCGATGGCAAACTATGAGGATTCACTGGTCGAACTTGGGAGGGGCGCCTCGTTGTTCACCCGCCTTTCCCAGACCACGGCCCGTTGGGCGGGAAAGCCGCAAACATTCTTCGTGGCGCTCGGGGCCATTGTCATTTGGGCGATGTCGGGCCCGATTTTCGGCTTCAACGACACCTGGCAGCTGGTGATCAATACATCGACTACGATCGTGACCTTCCTGATGGTCTTCATCATCCAGAACAGCCAGAATCGAGACACCTGCGCCATGCAGATCAAGCTGGACGAACTGATCGTTCGCCTCGAAGGGGCTCGCGAGGAACTCCTCGACCTCGAAGAGCTGGACGAAGAGAAGCTCGAGGCGCTTCGCAATGATTTTGAGCGACGTGCCGAGCGTGCCCGCGCGCGGACCAACGGCTAATCAAGAAGGACTGTACCCGAGATAAAAATGAGAAGGGGGAGACCCGCCGCATGTCATTCGCGGCGTCGAAGCATGGTACTAGCCATCACCTGAAGACGCGTGCGCTCCGATATTCAGTTTGGACGGGTCGCGGGCCGGATGTGAGATTACAGGCCCCGACGCCCCCGTACCAAAAACGATGTTGGGGACGTTGCCGCTGGCGGTGATTGCAACAGTTAGTATCCCCCCGCCCCTGACAGAGCCTTGATTGAAACTATCCGCAGCTCGCCGGTTAGCGTGTTACACCGGTAGGTGGAACACGCTTGCGGGGAAGGGCCCCGCCCCACCCCGCACTCTTCCTACCAGCGCTCGGAATAATGCCGCCGGTAGCCGTAAGCGGGAGCCCAAGGCGGTGGGCCACCATGCCGACGACGGTACCCATAACCATCGTCGTAACGATCACGCCGGTAGTAGCGATGCCGTTGTTGGTGATACTAGATCTCTGCCATCCGATGATCGCGGTTAGGGCGAGTGTATTCCGCTGGCAGCGTGTGCAATACTCCCGCCGCGGGAAAAGCTTGAGGCACCGCGTTGGCCATCGTGACGGCGGCGCCAGGGAGTTCCGCTCCATGCAGATAGTCTTCTATGCCCGCGTCTCAACCGCGGATCAGACCATTTCCCATCAGGAGAAGCAGGCGCGGGATGCCGGCTTCGCCATTGACCGGGTGGTGGCGGAGCATGGGGTCTCCGGCGTCAGCACCCCACTTGCGGAGCGGCCGGAGGGCAGACGGCTGTTCGATCTCTTGCGCGCGGGGGACGTGCTGGTCGTCCGTTGGGTGGACCGGCTGGGCCGCAACTACGCGGACGTGACCGAGAGCATCCGGGAGTTGATGCGACGAGGCGTCGTCATCAAGACCATCATCAACCGCATGACCTTCGACGGCGCCACGGCGGACCCGATGCAGCAAGCCGTCAGGGACGCTCTCATTGCCTTCATCGCGGCGTCCGCACAGGCGCAGGCAGAAGCCACCAAGGCAGCGCAGGCGGCCGGTATCGAGCATGCGAAGGCCGGCAATGGGAACGCCTACAGGGGCCGCAAGCCAAGCTTTACCCCGGCGCAGATGAAACCGTACGGGACCTGCTGGCGCAGGATGCGGGGATCAGCCTCATCGCCAGGACGACGGGCCTGTCCCGGCAGGCGATCTACCGGATGAAGGATGATCCCGCAGAGGCAGAGGCGGCGCTGGCGAAGTGGGGCATTTAGCGCCCGGGCCGAGATCAGGGCGCGCGAGATCGACGGCTTGATCGAACTGCCCCGGCCGCTCAAGCCCGGCGATCGTGTCCGGATCGAGCGCGTCCCGCTCGCAGGGCTCGCCGGTCTCTATGCGGGGCAAGAGCCAGCCGAGCGCGTGCTGGTCCTGCTGACGCTGCGCGGCAGATCGCGTTGCCTACGGCTAACGTCGTGGCCGTGCAAGAATTCAGGTTGTGTAGCGGACGCAGGCGGATTGAAGCTCGGCAGCAGGTCACGACCTGTTCCCGACAATCGCATTGCCGGCTTCAGGCGGTCTAGTAATTGGTCCGACAAAAAATTTCAGTCGGTGATATGAGCAGTATGCGACCGCAATCCGCGGCATTCGCGCAACAGGCCCTTGAAATATATGGGTCCGCACTCGCGCCAATCGCGCCCACGTAAACATTTTGTAGATGTCGCTGGCGCTTTCTCTGATCATCACACGAGACTCGTTACGCCGTAGCCAAATTCGATTCTGACTTCTGACTTCTGACTGAGCTCGCAACGCGATCATCGTGATCACGCCGCGGGCTACACGTAGGGGGCGGGTATGGGTTGGGGGCGTGTGCTGCCGGGCTCCGGCGCGAACGATCGAAGGCGTTGGCTTGTCGCGCTATTTACGCGGCGCCCGGCGTGGCCGGCACACGGTTGCGGATTTGGCTCGTCCACGGCGCTGGCGACGATCGCGCTTCTCTTAGCGTCCACGGGTTCGACACACGCCCAGACCAGCACCTGGACCGGACTGTTGACCTCCAATTGGTTCGTGCCTGGCAACTGGCTTGGCGGTGTTCCCCAGCAGACGCGCGACGCAGACATTAACACTTTGACGCCGAATTCGACGGTGGTTGCAACCCCCGGCGCAATAGCCCGGAATTTGTCCGTCGGTCCAAACGGGACCGGGATGCTTACAATCCAGACGGGCGGGACAGTAGCCAACTCCCTCGGGACAATCGGCAATCTACCGGGCGGGCTGGGCACGGTGACGGTAACCGGAGCGGGCTCCAGCTGGTCGAATGCGGGAAGTGTCGTGGTCGGCGGCCAGGGCACCGGCACGCTTACCATTCAAGACGCCGGCGCGGTGACGAGTGGGGGCGGCTCAGTCGGGTTGGCTGTCGGCTCGAACGGTAAGGTGACGGTGACCGGCCCGAATTCCAGCTGGACCAACGGAATAAGCGGTGGGCTCAATATCGGCAGTTTAGGCACGGGCACCCTTACGATCGAGAATGGCGGGAGGGTCATCAATATTACCGTCGATAACGCCCCCAACATCGGCAATGGTCCGGGCTCGCAGGGTATGGTGACGGTGACCGGACAGGGCTCGACCTGGATCAATTCTCTCGAGTTGAACATTGGCAATTTTGGAACTGGCGCGCTCACGCTCGCGGACGGCGGCGCAGTTACCGCGCCTACTGTTGTGATCGCGGCGAGGTCTGGAGCGGTTGGGACCCTCAACATCGGCGCGGGCTCGGGTAATCCGGCGGCTGCCCCCGGCACGCTCAACGCGCCGAGCCTCGCTTTTGGCGCTGGCGCCGGTACGATTAACTTCAATCACACATCCGAAAGCTACGTGTTCGCGCCGGCGATCAGCGGCAATGGCACGGTCAATGTGTTCGCGGGCACCACCACGCTGACCGCTGCCAACACCTACAGCGGACCGACGAACATCAACGCGGGTACGTTGCGCGCAGGCGGGCCGAACACGTTCAGCCCAAATTCTCCAGTGACGGTCGCAAGCGGCGGAACGCTCGATCTCAATGGCTTCAGCCACACACTCCCGAGCGTTGCTAATGCCGGCCTTGTGAACATGGGCACTGGCACCGCGCCGGGCACGCTCCTGACGACGCCCAGCTATACGGGAAGCGGCGGCACGATAGGGCTGAACACTGTCCTCGGAACTGACGGCTCGCCTTCCGATCGCCTCGATGTCGGCTCGGCAACCGGTAATTCGCTTCTGAGCATCGCCAACGCGGGCGGGTCCGGCGAACTGACGACGGCCAACGGCATCCAGGTGGTCCGCGCGGTGAATGGAGGAAGCACCGCCGGTGCCTTCGCGCTCGGCGGCATCGTCGCGGCTGGCGCATATGAGTATCTCCTGTTCCAGGGCGGCGTGACGCCCGGCACCGAGAATGACTGGTTCCTGCGAAACCAGCTCATCCCGACGCCCCCAGGCGTGACGCCCCCGGTCGGCCCCACGCCCCCCGGCGTGATACCGCCCGGAGTGACGGCTCCTGACACTCCGATCCCTCTCTTCCGCCCCGAGGCGGCCCTCTACACACTGTTGCCGGGCGTGGCGCGCCAATTGGGCCTGGCGACGCTCGGGACCTTTCACGAGCGCCAGGGCGATCAGGCCATGCTGCTCGGCTCGGGCGCGCTTCCGGGCGCCTGGGGCCGCGTCTTCGGCCGCCGTGCCGAGGAGCGTCGCTCAGGCCTGCTCTCGCCCGAGATGAAGGGCAATATCGGCGGCTTCCAGGCCGGTCAGGATCTCTTCGGCTGGGACAATAACGGCCATCGCGACCGGCTTGGCCTGTTCMTCGGCTTCGCCAGTGCCGACGTCGATGCTCGCGGTTTCGCTCTCGCCCAGCAGCGGGCGCTGGTCGGCAAGCTGAGGATGGATGCAACCAGCCTCGGCGCCTACTGGACCCATGTCGGTCCGTCACGCTGGTATGTCGACGCGGTGCTGCTGGGCTCCTGGTTCGATGGCGATCCGCGCTCGACCCGCGGCGTCGGGATGAGCGCCGACGGAACCGGTCTCACCGGCTCGCTCGAGGCCGGTTATCCGATCCAGATCGGAGCCGGGCTGTCGCTCGAGCCGCAGGCGCAGCTGATCTGGCAATCGGTCTCGTTCGGAACGGAGCGCGATCGGTTCTCCGCGGTCCGCTTTTCGCCCGACGATGCGCTCACCGGCCGGATCGGCGCACGGCTCACCGGCGATTGGACGATGGGCGGGATGACGCTGAAACCCTATCTCCTCGCCAATCTCTGGCGCACGTTTTCCGGCAGCGACACGGCAACCTTCAACGTCACGCCGATTACAACCGGCTTCGGCTACAGCTCGCTTGAATTCGGCGGTGGCGTCGCGGCCCAGGTGATGTCGAACGTCGGTGTCTACGCGGCGGCGAGCTACACCAGCAATCTCGGCGGCGACCATCGCCGCGGCATCAAGGGAAATCTCGGCCTGCGTGTCACCTGGTAGGCGTGGCGCCTGCCGACACTTCAAACGCAGGTCATACTGCTGGCTCCGAGCCGGCGCGGGCGTGATCGGGAAAATGACCCGCGGGTGAGCTTCGCAGGAGCGCCAAACCCGGCCGTCCCTACGTTTCTTCAGATGAGTTTCCTGCAAGCGGACCCTGTAGATGTCGGCAATGGCCCAGCTCCGGGCCCGGATACCGATCCTCAAATGTCTCAAATGGGTCGAGGCTGTCGTCTCCGGAAATAGTGATGACGCGCCGCCAATGTCTGAGTTGGGTGGAGGCTGTGTGAAAAGAGCCGAGTCGGCTAGGATTCCTGGAGGTGATGCTCCGGGAGCTTAGATGAAGCGCTTCGTTGAGAGTGAAGACCGTCGGCAGGGTGTCCTGCTTCCCGAGTATCTTGACGACTACGTGTCGGAGAAC
>NZ_JBFTZN010000193.1:0-11206 GCF_056406775.1 Allobosea sp. P1_A7 | reverse complement strand
CCCACGCTCGTCGACGATCTCCTTAACCCGCCATTTTGGGACGAAGCGCTCGTGAAGTTGGTGATATCGGCGGGCGGCGCACTCGATCGCGAGATCGTCTGATGTACCTGCTTGCAACTGATTTCGTTGCCGAGGTTCGCACGGGATCACCGCCGGCGGTCGCTTGGCTGCGCGCCATCTACCCCTTGGGCGTCTATCTCAGCGTGATCACGCTTGGTGAGCTCGGCCGGGCCATCGCCGCACACCGGCCGCGCGAACCCGACCAGGCGGCCCAGCTCAGCGAATGGCTGCGCAAGCTCCGCCATGACCATCACGATCGAATCCTGCCGGTCTGCGACCGCGTGGCGGCCGCGTGGGGTCGGATCGCCTCCCCTGCCCCTGATGCGGTGGCGGACGCGCTGCTTGCGGCAACCGCGATCGTGCATGACATGATCGTGGTCAGCCGCCGGTCAGACCAATTCGAGACGATGGGCGCCTCGGTCGTCAATCCCTGGGACGTCCGTTGATAGGGGCGCAGTCATGAGCAGCGACACGGGGTCATCCGGAACAATCACCCCCTCACCTCCCATGGCGCCCGATGTCGCTGCGCAAAGTGTCCTCTCACCGCAGCTCGAGGATCTTGCCGGTCGGGCCCGCCGCTACGTCGAAGCGGCCAGCTCGCCCAATACGCGTCGCGCCTATGCCTCGGACTGGAAGCATTTTTCGGGCTGGTGCCGTCGCCAGGGCATTTCGGCTGGGGAGCCCGATCCCCAGGTCATCGGGCTCTACATCACCGCCCTTGCCTCCGGCACCGCCAGTGGCGATCGGCGGCCGTCAACGGTGAGCACGATCGAACGCCGCCTCTCTGCCTTGGCCTGGACCTACGCTCAGCGCGGTCCCCCCCTCGACCGGCAGGATCGCCATATTGCGACCGTGCTCGCAGGGATCCGAAACACCCACGGTCGTCCACCAGTCCAGAAAGAGGCGGTGCTGCCGGAAGACGTCATCGCCATGCTCGAGACGCTCGATCGCGCCAGCCTGCGTGGCCTGCGCGATCGCGCCATGCTGCTGCTTGGCTTCGCCGGCGGTCTTCGGCGCTCGGAGATCGTCGGCCTCGATGCTGGTCCGGACCACAGCGAGGATGGCCGGGGCTGGGTCGAGATCCTCGACAAGGGCATGATTGTGACGTTGCGCGGCAAGAATGGCTGGCGCGAGGTTGAGATCAGCCGCGGCTCGTCGGACACGACCTGCCCCATCGCCGCGCTGCAAACCTGGCTCAGGTTCGCCAGGATCGCACACGGGCCGCTGTTTCGCCGCGTGACCGGCCAGGGCCAGGACGTCGGTCCTGAGCGCCTCCTTGATCAGGAGGTGGCGCGTCTCGTCAAGCGCACGGCCCTGGCTGCCGGCGTGCGCGGCGACCTTCCTGAAGGGCAACGGGCCGAGAAGTTTTCTGGTCACTCGCTCCGGGCCGGGCTCGCCTCCTCGGCCGAGGTCGACGAGCGCTATGTCCAAAAGCAGCTGGGGCACGCCAGTGCCGAAATGACCCGGCGCTACCAGCGCCGCCGCGATCGCTTCCGGGTCAATCTCACCAAGGCAGCTGGCCTTTAGAGCTTAGCCTCAGGCCCGGAGCGAGATTCTGCTCGGAACGGTCGGCCGACGCGGCTGTGGGCTGAGTTTATCCGCGACTTTCAACGTCGCTAAAACACAGGGGCGGACATAGTCCCTCATGTCAGCGCGCCAGCGCTCCGTCATCAGCTCCCAGCGCAGCTGATGCTGACGTCGGACCGTCTCATGAAGAGCCTTCGCTGCCGCTTCGACAGCGAGTTCAACGCGATTCGTCATCACACCACGCCCCTCGTCTACGATTCCCCGACCGCTAAGCTATGGGCAATGCAAGCCAAGCGAAACGGGCGGATCGCTCGATCAGCCAACAATTCACTGCGCAACAGCTTGGTCGCCGCACTGCACCTTGCGGCTCAGCCAACCCGGTCATGCCGCAGCCGAACTGCCCCGCCGTGATCAGCGCCGGCGCGATCGGCAGATCCGGTCCCCAGCGCCAGAGCACAAGGTTGAGATCATCGCGCTCGACCGCATGCTCTCTCCTGCCCTGCTCCGTCGTCAGGTCAGCGACATCCTCACTATCGATCTCATAGGAACACAACACACAGGGGTCGATGCGATGCGCAAAACCCAGGTTGGCCTCCTTGATCGCGGTCATGATGCTCAAGCCGAGATACAGCGCGGGGATCCCCTTTGGGTTGAAGCGGGCGCCCCTGATCGCCGCGCCATCCCCCGACAGCGGCTTGAAAGCCCAGCGCGGATCATGTGCCCGGTAGCAGGTCCCGACAAACCTCACGCAAAGCCGCCAAGCGCCATGTGGTCGAGATAGTCCCGAACGGCCGCAGCCTTGCCCTCCTTGACCAGTGCCTCGGCGGTTCGTCCGCCAAAGGCCGGCAGGGGCTGAGCCCGATACCAGGCCATCGCCTGCTCTTTGCCACCCGCCCATTCCGAGACGCAGCTGATGATTTCGAGCATTTCGCGGAGCCGGCCCTGGGTCCGTCGCGCACCGCTCCGCTCGGCTCGGTATAGCGTCTCGCGAGCGAGACCCGCGGTTTCGGCGAGCTGGGTCTTCGACATGCCGAAGCCGTCCGCCAGCTGAGTGATCGCAATCCTGCCGGCCCGGTCCATATAGGACAGGACCAGGGATTCGCTCTGCAGCGGAGCCTTCACAGCTTGAGCCATTCTGCCCCCTTTGCCACATCTAGTCGCACATTCACCTGACAGAATATAATCGCCCAGTTTCAACCTCAGGCCCTATTCGAGGCAGAGCTTGCGCTCCTGACAGGCCGGCACCCGATCGACCATCCTAAGGCTCGGCTCGAATCTGTCGAATTCAGCTCCAGCGCGTCCACACAAAGCGCCGCCGCGGTCGCTTCCAGGTCAATCTGACCAAGGCTGTCGGGTTGTAGTAGCCGCCCTCCCCTGCGGTGTACACCTCGACGATGCCCGGAAAGGTCAGGATGACCGCAATGTCTCATCGAGTAGTGCCTTCGCCATTGAGAGACTGTTGCGTGCTACCTCGTCGAAGCTGGGCTTGAAAATGCCCTCCCCTGACCCAACTCAGGCTCATTTCCTCCTATCGCGGTGCCGACAATGCGATAGCCGCGCTTGGTCTTTCTAAGCAACCAATCCTCCAGCGCCTCAGCCGCTTGGTCGAGATCTCCGTACAGATCCAACCGTCGCCGGCCGACATTGCCCCATCGCCCCCACTCGCGCACGAGCGCGAACTCGTCAAACAAAGTCGGTTCGACGGCCAGCACATAAAAGCGCGCCATGTTGCGCGCATGGTCCCGCCGTTCGAGGACCAGCATTTGCAACTTGTAAGGAGGTGGTTCGAGCACGTGTTCCATGCCGCCACTCCATCCTCGCGGCAGGACGACGTCCAACGCAAAGCTTGAATCGATTGGCTATCATCGATTCACCGGATTGATGCGAGCCACCCAAATGAACACTCTTGTGGGCTCCCTCCCCACCCGCGAGCCAGACATCGCCTCATCACGCGAGCGCAGGCTGCGGCTTCATTAACCTTAACAAACTTCCCCCGCACGATTACGCGCTTCGCTTTTCGCGCGTTCGGGATCCAATCAACGCCATCAGCATTGGCCCTAATGAGAACTCACCCGCTTCGGCTCGCCGCGTTAGGTTTCTCAGATAGCCCCCCGCGCTGTTGATAGCTTCAGCCTTCTGCAGAATGGCGGCGACCACGATCGATGCCTCTATCTCTCCCAAGACAGCCAGTGCCCCGGCCCAGGCGCTCGGACTAATTCCGAGGATAGGCCTGACCACCGCTACGGTTGCCACCAAATCCCTCCAACTCGAGATACCGCCACGGCTGTAATCAATGATGTYCGGGCAGGCGTCCAACACCATCCCTAAGGGATAAGCGCGAACTGGCAGGCGCGTCGTTTCAAGCTCTCCCTCCGAAGCGGCCACCCTGCTTTCTCGAAAGCTAGGTTCAGAGTCAGTGAGGGAGTCTGGTTTTGAATTCTGTATGTGATGCTCAATATGAGACTCATTGCCGCTCATATTTTGATTTTTAACGTGCATTTCCAGAAGGCTGTGCACTTCGTCCGCGAGCATCGAAAGCTGCTGCGCTAGCGGCTCCAGGACGATCGCCGAGCCCTTCCGCGGCAACCGGCCGAGAAGTGTGAGGAGTTCGCCTTGAATATCGGCCCAGCTAGCGGGACCTACCCCCTGGCGCTGGGTCGGGATGCTCTCTTGTATGCCCATCGCGATCATCTTCGCGAGGTCGCGACGGCAGATCGTGATGCGCTCTCGCACAAGCTTCAGCGCCCGCTCTTCAGCGCGAACCTCTTCAGCCCAGACTTCGAACTCCTCGGCCCGCGCAACCAGCGGCGCCAGGTCGAACCCAAAAGCCAGCTCGATCTCGCCGTGACTGCCCTTGCGCGCATAGCGCTTGCCGTTTGGGCTGTCGCGGCGAACGATGAGCCCCGCATCCACAAGGACAGCCAGATGCCGGCGCAGTGTCGCCGGGGCCATGCCATGGGCGCGCAGACAAAGTTGGTGGTTGGACGGGAAGACGATCAACCCTTCGCCAGTCAGCACGGTCTCCGGATGAAAGGTCAAAAGGGCATCCAAGACGGCAAGCGCCCGCTCGGACACGCCGACTCGGGCCTTCGCCGCGCAGATGTCACGAAACACATTCCATTTATGAGTCGCCTTGGCGGGCGGGCAAGCGTCTGCGATCACTTGGCCTGCAACATGCGCAAGCGTCAGCGTTCGCCGCCCAAAGGGCGTCGTCGAGAGTCTTTTTTCCATGGGTCTTCGCCTGATTAGGGCAAAAGAAGTCCGCTCGCCGAAAAGGCGCTTAAATCCCAATGGGACTCTTGACGGGGATTCAGGGAAGTGCGATTCTCAAGTTGCCGACTATGAGAAGGGCTTCCGGAACACCGTTTCGGGGGCCTTTTTCTTTGCCTACTGCCGTTAGCTTCGTTGTTGACCAGGCCTTCGAGAACTCAACACTATCGGGCCTAGCCGAGCTGCTCCCATTTCCTCTCCTTTCATTCCCAGCGTTTCAAAACCTTGCCAGCTGACAAGGTCTCCTCACCTGGAGTCCTTCGCAGCACTCGCTTGGCTGAGATATCGATCCATCAGTGATGGCAATTCGCCCCTGAGGAACTCAGCGAATGACGCCGCATGAGCTCGATCAACAACGAGGCGCACCTCTTTTGACGTGAAGCTCGCTCGCCCGAGTCGGGCTCCGGATCCGGCAAGCAGCGCGACTTCCGTCTGAGGCGGCGAGCCTGGCGGCTGCACAGCCGCAAGGATCTCGCGAAAGCGTTCGTCAGAGGGCAGCGCCAAAACCTTGCCAGCTGACAAGGTTTTTCGAGCCAGTTCGAGCAGTGCTGCTTTTTCCCCAACAGCTCCCGCCAACTCAAGCCAGCGCGGTCGCCCCACCTTTGGAGCGCGGCCAATCATTGTAATCAGATCGATTGGAAGCGCGCGCCAAACGGATCGCATCCGCGCCATTTCCTGATCATCCAACGACAGTGCCGCTTTGATGTCGCGCGGCTTAATTCCGGCGTTCTCCATTCGCCACGCGAACAAGGCACGCTCAATCCAGGTCAAATCCTGGCGACTACCATTCTCGAGGCCCTGTGCAACCACCAACTCGGAATCAGAGAGAGATCGGACCAGCGCCTTAACCGGAACACCAATGTCACGTGCAGCTCGGACACGGCGGTGTCCATATATGACCTGATAGCGCCCCTCCAGTTCCGCGTGTGGACGAACCTGGATTGGGATCTGTTGACCCTCTTCCAGAAATGTCTTTCGGAAAGCTTCGAACTCGGCAGGAGAATCGTCCGCTAGCCGATCTGGGAACGGCGACGGGTCGATCAGCGCTGGGTCAAGCTCCTTAAGACCGGCGGCCCCGGACTCGACCAGTGCTTTCAGCCGATCACGCTCCTCGCGGATATCGGCCAGCGTCCGCTGAGTTGCTCCAATTACTCCAGCCGGAACTCTGGGGGGCGGAGCGTTTGGCACGCTTTCGAGGCTGGTATCCTGCTCGCTCGCGGCGGAACTCGCGGTAAGCGAAAGCGCGCCAAAGCTGGAGACGATCGAGCGGCGAGGCGGCTTACTCATGCCCGCCCCCAGGTCTGCTTGATCAATTCGAGGATTCCTTCATTGACCGCGTCGAACGACTCCCGCGCGCGCTTGAACGCATCTCGCCCGATCTCGCCAGACTCGAGCTCATAGATGCTACGCTTGGCAAGTCCCGCAGCCTCAACCGCAGTGCTTTCGACTGCCGTCGGCGTCATGACGTCATCAGGGAACAACGTCCGCAGCATCGAAACTATCTCAGTCTGCGGCTTGTCGTACGGATTGTTGCGAGTGACCAGATAGCGAAAGAAATCCTGACGCATCGTGGCATTCTCGCCAGCGATCACATTGATCAGGTCGCCCATCATCAACAAGAATTGGCTCATCGACGCCACATCGAGCATCGCTGGATGGATTGTCACGATCATGCCCGTCGATGCGTAGATCGCGCCGAGCGTCAGATAGCCGAGGGAAGGGGGCGTATCGAGGACAACAACGTCGTAGTCAGCTTCCACCTCGTCGATGGCCAAGCCGAGGCGCTCGAAGAACAAGCTGTCTGTCTTTGCTCCTCGTGCGAGCACACGGGGCGTGTCGTACTCGAACTCCATAACCTCGAGGTTGCCGGGAACAAGATCAACGCCGTCAAAGTAGGTTTTCCGGATGATCTCCCGCATCGGCCGGCGCAGCTCGTCGTACCGCAACGCCGCCCAGATCGTTTCGTTGTCGCCAACGTCGATCTCCGGCTGCGCACCGAACATCGCAGATAGTGAAGCCTGGGGATCGAGATCTATGGTCAGCACCCGATAGCCCTGGAGGGCGAGAAAGTGCGCCAGATGCAAACTCGTAGTGGTCTTCGCCGAACCGCCTTTGAAGTTCGCAACCGCGATAACTTGCAGGTGTTCGCCACGGCGCCGGTGAGGTAAAAAGCGCAGTGCCTCCGCAGGCTTCTGCTGTGCAAACAGGCGCCGTAACTCATTTACTTGCGCTAGCGTGTAAGCCCGATGATTGTTCTCAAGCCGAGCGGGGAGGGGACCTTTGCCCTCGTTCGACATCAGCTTCAGCGTCGAGTCAGGAATGGAGGTAAGTTTTGACACCTCATTCGTCAGAAAGTGTCGCAAATGCTTCTGCGCGTGAGGGGGGTACATCCGTTCACGCAAGACATTCAGCTGACGTGACAGGACACCAGCATGCCGCCAGACGCGCTCCGCGGCTTCACTATGGCGGATATCCTTCGCCAGGGGGTCGGCCATTGGCGCTTCTTGTCCTCATTGTCGGGTTAAGGGCGTTCTAGCGCCCAATGCCCGACAAGCTACGCCACGATTCTCTGCGGGCGTCCAGCCATTTAGGGTTAATGGATTCTGACCTTTGTGGAACCGGCGCCGAACCAGAGCTTTTCAAACTGGCCGATACGGAGAATAGCCGTTATATATCATTGGCTTATCGAAACTAATGGGCCACCTTTCCTGATACGTTCCGGGCCAACCAACAATCGGCCACAAGTCGCGTCAGGCGATGACCAGGGGCGCTCGCACAGCTGCACCGACAAAATGGGTAGAATCAGGGGGCTAATTACTCTGGGCCGGCAGGCAGAATTATGTGGCCGACAATCTGCGCGCCACTCGGAGTTGAAACGATCGCTTCCACCTCGACGGGTCGCCTCGTGAGAGCCGCAGCGACACCGGCGGCGATGTTGCGATGATCATCCGGCAGGATGCCGATCTAAACGCCGGACAAGATGGCTCACGCGCAAGTGGTATCGCAGCTCCGAGAGTAAACTATGATAGCTTTGACGCCGCTCAACCAGCGGACAGCATCACGACCTTGTCGGGAAGTTCGCCTTCGCTTGCCGAAGAGTGGCTCGAGGGTGCCAAGTGTCCGATTGTTTGCGCAGGCGAGGGAGGAAGAGGAGACGCATGCCCGGCCCGCTGTCGCGGCGGCAGTGCTGGCTTTGAGGGCAGGGGACGACCTGCCAACGCGCAAACCCCGGCGCCTGCCGGGCGCGCAGCGCACCTACCATTTGGGCCACTAGCCAACGCACCGGGGTAGGTTGCGCTACCGCTGCCGTGGGACGCCTAGCAGCGCAGGTACCTCACTCGCCAAATTCGGTGCTCGGTCGTGTCAAAAGCGCAGCTGCGTCGACACCGAGCTCCCGGGCGATCCTATCCAATACGTCGACGCTTGCGCTGTAGCGACACCGCTCGATTGCACTGATGTAAGTCCGGTCGACCCCTGCTCTGAGAGCGAGTTCTTCCTGCGACAAACCAGCGGTGCGCCGGTATCGCTTTATGTTGGCCGCCAGGACCTCTCGGATTTCCATCCGATGGAAAGAGCTGGATTGTAGAGTATTTCACCACGGAGTATACTCTACACGAATCTCGGATGGCGCTGCCGCGCGGCCATTCGTCAAACTCGAATCCACGTGGGAGCCAAGCGGTGAAAGAACCAACCGACGAAGAGCGGGCGCGCTTGAGCGGCCCCGTCATGCGCGTGTTCGTCAACATCGCGAAGCGATGGGATCTCCCAGAGCGGCGACAGCTTCAACTGCTTGGCTGCAGACAGCGAGAATTTCGCCGCTGGGTTCGCCTCGCCCGATGGCACAAGCCGCTCGTTCTCGAAACAGACACCATGATGCGGATTTCGGCGATCTTAGGAGTCTTCGCCGGCTTGCGGCAGTTTGTGAAAACCGCCGAGGAGGAAAGGCGTTGGCTCTTGCGCCCAATTGAGGCCGAACCGTTCGCTGGGCAGGCACCGATAGAACTGTTGTCCGTGTCGTTCGAACGTCAAATCGAAGTTCGGCAATGCCTAGCAGGCGTCGTCCGCCACATCGCTCCAAACGAAGCCGACATCAACTTTAAGCCGTACACCATCGACAATCTAATCTGGCACTGAGACTCGATGGCTGAGATTCGCGCAATTTGCTTCGATGCCTTTGGCACCGTTGTCGAGATCACTGACAAGCGCCGGCCGTACCACGCGCTTCTTAGAAGCGAGCCCGCAGCCGCTGTGCAGGCGCTCACTCAAGCGATCGGCCTTCGCGAGCTTTCGCGAGAGATTGCCACACCCGTAGATGAAGCGAGATTCGCAGAACTAGAGGCGGATCTACAGGCGGAGTGCGCTTCGATACGCGTACGACCGGACATGAAATTGATCTGGCCGACGTTGCAACGAGCGGGGCTGAAGATCGCTATCTGCTCGAATTTGGCGTGGCCCTACAAGTGGCCACTGCTTAATTGCCTGCCAGATTGGCCTGACGGGTTCGTTCTTTCCTGCGAAGTCGGCTTTACCAAGCCACGGCGGGAAATCTATCAGCTCGTCTCCTCAGAGCTTGAGCTTCGGCTGTCGCAAATACTGTTCGTCGGCGATAGCCTCGAAGCCGACGTGATGGGCCCCATCGCCGCAGGCGCCTCCGCAATGCCGATTGCCGAGTTCGAAGCGTCCTATGCCACGCGGCCATCGATCTATGCGCCAAGTAGGATCGTCAAACTCTTCGCCCGAATTGCCGCTGCCAAGGCAGGCTGAAAACTTCGGCCGCCCGCTCGATCGCGCGGCCATCTTCGAATGGACATAGAATGCGCCTGCTACTGATTTCCGACATTCATCTCGAATGTGGAAAGTTCGAGTTTCCAGCCCCAATGCCCGAATTCGACGTCGCCGTTTTCGCCGGCGACATCGGTCAGCCAATTTCCGCAGCGGCCCAGTGGCTGTCCACGCAAAGGGAAATCGGACCGCTGCAAAATCGGCCGATCGTCTACGTTCCAGGGAACCACGAGTTCTACGGAACCGAATTCAAATCCAATCTTGCTAAGGGCGCGGAGGCGGCCGCGCTCGCCGATGTTGATCTGCTTTTTCGCCGGACGGTCATCATCAACGGCGTCCGCTTCGTCGGATGCATCTTATGGACCGATTACCGGCTGTACGGGACGCCGAAGCCATCCATGGTCTATGCCGGCCAAACGCTGAATGATCATCGCCTCATTCGCTATCGGGAAGAGGGAGGGCACTATAGCCGGTTCATGCCATGGCACGCTGCGGCAGAACACAGGCTGGACTTGACGTTTGTCCGGCACGAGCTTGCCATACCTCACAGCGGCCCGACTGTCGTGGTCACTCACCACGCCCCCCATCCACATTCGATCGCGTCGCGGTATCAGGGAAGCCCGCTTACGCCTGCCTTCGCTTCTGACCTCAGCAACATTATTGAAGAGTTTCAGCCTGAACTCTGGATCCACGGTCACGATCACGGGTCGCATGATTATCGAGTCGGACGGACACGCGTCTTCGCCAATCAGGCCGGCTATCCAAATCTTCACGGCGACCGGGAAAATCACGGGTTCAACCCTCTCTGCGTCGTTGAAGTTGCTTAAAGGGAAGGGGCCTCGTCGACCCGTCGACGCTGCCTTCGGGCTTGAACAGGGGTCGCGATAGACAGGGTCGCCGAAGGTGACTAGCGCCCGCTCAGTCGCGCGGGTGCACGGTGATAACTGGGCACGTCTTGCGCGCGATATCAGTCAAGTGCCGAATGACCTGGCTTGTGCCTGGCATCGCAGCGAACAGCCGGCAGGCTCAGCGGTGCAATGATGAGCGCGTCAGATGCGGGATCGTCGCCTGCGGAGCATAGAGGCAATCGTCGAGCGGCAGCAGAGTATGCCGGCGGTACGATGACCGCCTCCTCCTCGATCGACAGCACGGTCGATCGAGGCTCGCATGGACCGGTCTTGAGATCCGCCGTCGAGCTCCGTCTCTTCCACTTGGCCACCGTCTTCTGGTTGATGCCGTCGCGCTTAGCCAGAGCCCTCAAGCTCTCTTGATGGGATGGACGGCGCCTGCACCGGCACCATTCTTAAGGCAGGCGCGTTGCCATCACGGACCATTCCGAGGAGCCCCATCCATGCGCAAAGCAGAACATCGACCTGTCCGCAGCTGTAACGGTCGGTCTCGATTTGGCGAAGCTTATCTTCCAGGTTCACGTGGTCGACGGCAAGGGCGGTGTGTTGCTGACGAGAGCCATCAGACGTCGCGACCTCTTGCCCTTCTTCGAGCAGCTACCGCCATGCCTGGTCGGGCTTGAAGCTTGTGGCTCCGCCCATCATTGGGCGCGTAGGCT
>NZ_JBFTZN010000192.1:0-11209 GCF_056406775.1 Allobosea sp. P1_A7 | reverse complement strand
CACATCAAGACCGACGAACAGCTCCATGGCAGGCCTCCTGACCGGTTGGATCGATGGAGCCTGACCGGAAGACCGCTCTCCGTCATCCCGTATCAACGGGCGGCCGGAGCCCCAACAACCCGATCTTTTTGTTTCGCGATCGGTGCTCGCGGTTCGGGCGCGAGTTCGGGGCGCTTCCTTTGAAACGCGGCGCCGGTTTGGGTGGTGGTAGGCGGTCCTTGGCAAATTGGCGGGATCCAGAGGGCAAGCCCGAGATAGGGGAGCCGAAATCACGATGAGTCTGATCGATAAAGTATCGACGGTTCTGCGACAGGCAGCTGCAGAGGCGATTTTGCCGCGCTTTCGCAATCTGACCGCGCGTGATGTGGAGGAAAAGTCCCCGGGAGAACTCGTCACCGTTGCCGATCAGCATGCCGAACGGTTGATCGGCGAGCAATTGCTGCTGCTTGATCCGTCCGCCAGGGTCGTGGGCGAGGAAGCCTGCGCAAAGACGCCAGCATTGGCTGACACTCTCGATCGGGGCACCGTCTGGTTGATCGATCCGCTGGACGGCACCGGAAATTTCATTTCCGGCCGAGGGCCATTTTCGATCATGCTCGCACTGCTGCGCGAAGGCGAGGCCGTCGCAGCCTGGATGCTCGATCCGCTGTCGGATCAGCTTCATGTTGCCGAGCTGGGCAGCGGCGCGCAGATCAATGGAGTGCCTGTGGTCGCTGATGAGAAGCCGGATGGGCTGCGGAGGGGCTCGATCTCCACTCGTTTCCTGCCGCCTGACGTGCTTGAGGCCATCGAGGCGCGCTCGGATCGAGTGCCCTTGATCGTGCCGCCGCTGCTTTGCGCGGGGGCCGAATATCCTGCCATTGCCACTGGCGAGCGCGATTTCGCCGTCTTCTGGCGAACGCTGCCATGGGATCATCTGCCCGGAGCGTTGTTCTTGAGCGAGGCTGGCGGCCGCGTCGCCCGCTGGGATGGTTCACCCTATCGCGCCGGACAAGACGGTTCTGGCCTCTTGGCAGCGCGCACGCCCGATCATTGGCGAGCGACGCACATTGCGCTCTTCGATTGGCGCAGTGATCGCTCAGGGGCGAGTGAGTCTTGGTTGCGAGCGCTCGACTAGACCCGTTCGAGAGCGCGATGCGAGAGGTCAGGCAAGGTCAGGCCGATGGCAGCGCCTGGGCGGATTTCGCCGCCCGCCAGAACGATCGCCATGATCCCGGACTTGCGAACGAGCCGGTCGTCGGAAACGCGCCCGAGGACAGCGGAGAGGAGCCCGGGACGGAAGCAGGCTCTCTGGCACAGAGCGCGTGGCTTGGCGAGCGGGGAGCTATTTGGTCAGGATCAACCGGTCGCGGGCGGTGACGCGCAGGCGATAGGCTTCGCCAAGATGCATCAGGATGACCTCGCGTCCAGTGCCGACCAGTTGACGGACGTCGACGACCGGGACGTCCGATTGTCCGGGGTGGGGTGCTGTTTTGCCAGCAAGATCAGATGGCGGAACGGAACTCATCGCAGCGATCCAAATCGATAATCTGCAGGAGGCAGACAAGGTTCGGCGCTGATCTTCCGTAGAGATTCAGTATTGAACGATAATCATTACAAACTACGTCGGTATCAGCCTATGAATTAGGTCGCTTTCAATCGCGCCGTCAAGGCGGTGGTCCTGTTCCGACTTCGAGCACCTGCTTCCGCACGAAAAAGCCGGACCTGCGGGGCAGGTCCGGCTTGCGACTGGCGTCGGAATGCTTCGGGGATCAATGATCCGCTTCGAGTCCGCCAATATGCTTCTGGGTGTAGAGTTCGATGCCGACGCGCTCGATCAGGTCGAGCTGGGTCTCGAGGAAGTCGATATGACCTTCCTCATCCTTCATCAGCGCCTTGAACAGGTCCTCGGACGGGTAGTCGCCGACCTCGCGGCAATACTTGGCCGCTTCCTGATAGAGTCCGCGCGCCTCGACCTCGGCCTTGAGATCGCACTCGATCACTTCCTTGACGTTCTCGCCGATGCGCAGCGCGTCAAGCGTCTGCAGATTGGGGAAGCCCTCTAGGAAAAGGATGCGGTCGACGAAACGGTCGGCATGGACCATTTCCTCGATCGATTCCTTCTTCCAGGTCTTGGCCATCTCCTTCAGCCCCCAATTGTCGAGCATCCGGTAGTGCAGCCAGTACTGATTGATCGCGGTCAGCTCGGAGCGGAGYCCCTTGTTGAGGTATTCGATGACCTTCTTGTCACCCTTCATCGCAGCTCTCCTCGGGCTCGCATCACATTAGAATGATCCTAATGTAGAGCGGCAATTCGGAGAATGAAAGGGAGAAGTCGCGCCAGGACCGGGAAATATCGACGTGGCCCGCGGCCGAGAAGCCTCAGGCCGCGATCGTGTCTTCCTCGATCGCCAGCCCGTCCATCAACTGGGTGACGGAGACATGTACCGCGCATTCAACGTCGCGACTGGCGCAGGAATGGCATTGGCTGGCGCAGGCGGCGCGGGCCTCAGCAAGAATGGCTCTGACGGCCCGGGCGCAACGTCCGCAGTCCGGGCTGCAGCCCAGACAGTCATAGGCCTCGCCAGCCGTCACCGGTCCAGTGCCATCGGGGGCAATGGTTCCCTTGATCTGCCGGCAGGACAGGACGTTGCAGGAGCAGACGATCACGCGTGGTGCCCAGCTCCGGCGGCGACCCGGGTCTCGACTTCGGCGCCATCGGCGTTGCGCAGGCGGACAATGACCTCCACGGACGAGATCATCATGCCTTCCGGGGCGACGGGCAGGCCGGAGACCTGGATTTCCGAGCCAGGGATGTCGACGACGGTTTCGTCGTCCTCGTTATAGAAATGGTGATGCTCCGACACATTGGTGTCGAAGAAAGTCTTGGGGCCGGACACCGAAACCTGGCGGAGCAGGCCAGCTTCCGAGAACTGCCGCAGCGTGTTGTAGACGGTCGCGAGGGACAGCGGTTCGCGGGCGCGCAGCGCCTCCTCATAGAGCATTTCGGCGCTGACGTGCCGGTCGCCCTTGGCGAAGAGCAGCCAGCCCAGCGCCATGCGCTGCCTGGTCGGACGAAGGCCAGCATTGCGTAGCCGCGTTTTCACCGCACTGATCGGGCAGGAAGCAGGGCTCTTCTGCGGCCACGGAATCTGTTCCGCGGCAGCGCGGGCCTGGCTGGGATCCTTCACGGGCAAAACGCTCATCGGTACGCCTTCCACATCGCCGGTATGCCGGCCTCGTAGTTTAGAAAACATCTAAACTACTGATATCATTGCTATATTTGGCGGGACTCCGCGCGAATGTCAATCCGGAGCCGGCTGCGACACGGTGCTCCAGGCTCTGACGAGCCTAGTGCCCAGCCCCGGCGGGCGCCGCTTTCGGCGGCTTGCGCATGAACACGGCCAGCACGACCAGACCCGCAAAGATCCAGGTCAGGCCGAGAAAGACATCGCCGAAGGCCATGACCAAGGCCTCGCGATGGGCGAGTTGGCTGATTTTGGCGAGCGCCATCGCCTCGGCATTGGCGCCATAGCCGGCGAAAAGCTGCATCATCTGGGCCAGCCTCTCTTCGGCGACCTGGCTGCCGACAGCGACGGCTTCATGCAGCCGGGTGATGTGCAGGTCGGTCCGGGTGTTCAGCAGCGTGTTGATCACGGCGAGGCCCACCGCGCCGCCAAGATTGCGCGTCAGGTTGTAGAGGCCCGATGCGTTCTTGAGCTGCGCCGGAGGCAAGGTGCCGAGCGCCAGATTGTTGATGGGCACCATGCACAGCATCAGCGAGACGCCGCGCAGGATCTGGGGCAGCAGCAGTTCGTGGAAGTCCCAGTCCTTGGTGATGAAGGACGCGAGATAGGTGCCGGCGGCGAAGCCGGCGAAACCGATCATCATCATCACGCGTGGATCGAGCTTCTGCGACAGCTTGCCGGCGACGGGCGCCGTCAGGAACATGCACAGGCCGGTGACGAACATCGTCTCGCCGATCATCAGCGCGTCATAGCCGCGGATGCGGCCGAGAAAGACGGGGTAGAGATAGGTCAGCCCGTAGAGGCCAATGCCCATCGTGAAGCTGAAGAGCGAGCCGAAGGCGAAGTTGCGGTTGGTGAAAGCGTAGAGATCGACGAGCGGATCCTCGCGCGTCAGCGCCCGCCAGAAGAACAGGACCGCGCCCACCAGCATCAACGCGGTGAAGAACACGATCTCGTGGCTCTGGAACCAGTCGAGCCGCGTGCCTTCCTCCAGCACATATTCGAGGCTGCCGAGGAAGGCGGCCATGCTGGCGAGGCCGAGCCAGTCGAAACGCTTGAGCAGGCCGGGCTGCGGCTTGTCGAAATCGATCAGCGTCCAGGCTGCGATGGTGACGCCGATGCCGGGGATGACGTTGACTAGGAAGAGCCAATGCCAGGAGAAGGCATGGCTAAGATAGCCGCCGACCGTCGGGCCGATGGTCGGCGCGAGCGTCGCGACAAGCCCGATCAGCGGCGAGACGATCGGCCGCTTCGAGGCCGGGAAGATGGTGAAGGCGGCCGCGAAGACGCCGGGAATCATGCCGCCGCCGATGAAGCCCTGGACCGCGCGCCACAGGATCATCTCGTTGATCGAGGACGACATCGCGCACAGCACGCTCGAGACCGTGAACCCGGCTGCGGCGATCGAGAAGAAGACGCGGGTCGACAGCGCCCGGCTGAGATAGCCGGAGAGCGGGATCATGATCACTTCTGCGATCAGATAGGCGGTCTGGACCCAGGCGATCTCGTCGGCGCTGGCTGACAGGCCCGCCTGGATCTCGGCCAGCGAGGCGGAGACGATCTGGATGTCGAGGATCGCCATGAACATGCCGAAGACCATCGCCAGGAAGGCGAAGATCCGCCGCATCGGGATGGCGTCGGAGGCCGCCGGCGTGCCGGCTGTCAGTGTTGCAGTGGCCATGACGGCCTCGTCTTCCTGGCGCCCCGCACCGTCGCCCTGGCCAAGCGGCATTGGCCGCGCAAAGCCGGGGTCAATCGGTGGGCGTTACGGCTGCATGGATTCCGGATCGTCGCGACGCGCCATCCGGAATGGGTCTTGTGGTTCCGTTCAGGCCTGAGGGCGCGGGTCGATCTTCACCACGACCGACATGCCCGGGCGCAGCGCATGGCGCGCAATGGCCTGCGGGCTGAGCGTGATGCGCACCGGGACGCGCTGGACGATTTTGGTGAAATTGCCGGTGGCGTTGTCAGGAGGCAGCAGCGAGAACACCGAGCCCGTGCCGCCGGAAATGCCGCTGACGACGCCGTCAAACACCTGATCGGGCAGGGCGTCGACCGTGACCCTTGCCTTGTCGCCGATCTTCAGGCCGCCAACCTGCGTCTCCTTGAAGTTGGCATCGATATAGACTTGGTCGAGCGGGACGATCGACATCAGCCGCTTGCCGGCACTGACGAGGTCGCCAAGCTGGACATTGGTGTTGGCGACCAGTCCGTCGATCGGCGCTGCGATCCTGGTGAAGGACAGGTCGCGGGCGGCCTTGTCCTCGGCGACCTTCAGCTCGTCCATCTGGCGGGAGGCTTCGTTGCGCTGTGCCTCCAGCACCTTGATATTGGCTTCGGCCGCGGAGACCCCGGCCTCGGCGCTGGCCAGTGCGGCGCGGGCTCGGTCACGCGCTGCCGTTGCCGCATCGAGGGTCGCCTGCGATCCGTAGGACTTGGCGGCAAGGCTGTTGGCGCGGTCGAAATCGGCGACGGTGCGGATGATATCGGCCTGGGTCGAGTCCCGCTGCGCCTGGGCCTGCAGCAGGCTGGCGCGGCCGGCCTCGATCTGGCTGTCGATGCGCAGCAGCGTCGCGGCTGCCGTCGCGCTCTTGGCGCGGGCGCTCTCCAGTGCGATGCGCTGGTCGCCATCGTCGAGGGTGACGAGCGGCTCGCCGGCCTTGACCTGCTGGTTCTGCTTGACGGCGACAGTTGCGACATTGGCTGCGAGCTTGGCCGAGATCGTGGCCATCTCGGCGCCGACATAGGCGTCGTCGGTCGAAACGATGAAACGGCCATTGCGCCACCAGTCGACGCCGAACCAGAGTCCGGAGCCGAGCGCGGCTGTCGCCAGCAGCATCATGCCCGCACGGCGCACCGTCTTGCCGCGGGGCTTGGCGGCGGCAGGGCTCTCCGCTTCGCGCGGAGCTGCTTCGTCGGCCTTGCGGGCCTGGGCGGGGAGCGGCGTGGTTTCGAGCGCGGGGTCGACCAGCTTCAGCCGGTCCCGACGCGACTCAGTCTTTGTCTCGGCGGACATGGGCGATCCTGATAATCACTGTTCGAACCGATCGGTTCGATTTCAGTTGAAATAGCGCTGGCGATGGCGCATATCAAGTGAAATCGAACTGAGCGGTTCGATTATTTTTGTGCGGCGCAAAATGCCGGGACGAGATGGGGTTATGGACGAGGTTGTGAAGATCGCAGGAGTGCCGCCGCGCCGGAAGCGGCGTGCGGCGGGCGCAGATCCCGACAAACGTCGCCAGATCCTGGACGGAGCCCATGAGGTCTTCCTGACGCGCGGGTTCGACAATGCCAGCATGAGCGACATTGCCGCGGCCGCGAATGTCTCGAAGGGCACGCTCTATGTCTATTTCGAGGACAAGGAACATCTCTTCGTCGCTCTGATCGAACGCGAGCGTGAAGAACAGAAGCGCGGGATCTTCGAAGCGCTCGACGATGATCCCGATCTCGGTCATGCGCTGACGCATTTCGGCGAGCGGATCGTCCAGCTCTTGGTCTGCGATTTTGCGCTCAGCGCCCAGCGCATCGTCGTTGGCGTGGCGGAGCGCATGCCCGATCTCGGCCGTGAATTCTACGAGAACGGACCGTTGCAGGGCGCACGGCGCATCGCCGGCTATCTAGACCGCAAGGTAGCGGAGGGACAGCTGGAGATCGACGATACCGCGCTGGCAGCCGTGCAATTCGTTGACCTGTGTCAGTCGACCGTGCTGCGCCCGCGCCTGTTCAATGCGTTGCGCGAGCGACCGTCCGACGCCGAGATCTCCCGCGTGGTTGCCTCGGCGGTCGCGATGTTCCTCGCGCGATACGGCAAGCGATAGTCCGCTTACAAGGCTCGCGCCCGCATCCGCTCGCGATKGGCGGTGTAGAGGCCCGAGGCGGCGATGATCACCGAGCCCAGCAAGGTGAAGAGATCCGGCAGGACCGAGAACAGCAAGAAGCCGAAGACCGAAGCCCAGAGCAGCTGCACATAGGAGAAGGGCGCGAGCAGCGAGGCGTCGGCATGGCGGAAGGCGATGATGACGAACCAGTGCCCGATGGTCGAAGCGACGCCGATGAAGATGCCGATGGCGATCGCCTCCGCCGTCAGTGGCTTCCAGCCGAGGGGCTGCAGCAAAGTCAGCAGCAGGAAGCCGACCACGGCCGACCAGGTCAGCGTCGTCACCGGGTCCTCCGTCGTGCTCATCATGCGGGTGACGATCAGGGCAAAGGCCCAGGTCGCGGCTGAAAGCGCTGGCAAAAGCGATGCGGCGTGGAAGTTGGCACCTCCGGGCCGGACGATGATCAGGACACCGGCCAAACCGACCAGGGTCGCGGTCCAGCGCCGCCAGCCAACCTTCTCCCCAAGCATCGGGATCGACAAGGCGGTGACGAAGAGCGGCGCAATGAAGCTTGTTGCGGTCGCATCAGCGATCGGCAGGTATCGCAGCGACGAGACGAAGATGATGGAGGAGAGGGTGACTGCGACGCCTCTGAGCAACTGCATGTGCAGACGCTTCGGTCGCAGGCGTGCTGCGCCGCCGCGCAGTGCCACCCCCAACATGATCGCCGTAAAGGCGGCATAGCGCAGCCAGGTGATCTGTAGCGCGGGCATCGTCGCCGCGAGATATTTCGAAGCGACATCGGAGCTGGACAGGAAGATGCTGGCAAGCAGCATCAATCCGATGCCGCGCAGCGCAGCATCGCGACGTTGCGGCACGGGAGGAACGGCCTCGGTATGCGCGGGCAAGGCCGGTACCGGAGCTTTTGAAGGGTGGGGAGAGGACAAGGCGACGCCGGAACTGGAGAGTGGGACGACGCTAGCAGGATTTGCCTGCGGCGGGCGCGCAAACTCGGAACAGCGCCCATGCGCCCGGGCCCTTCATAAAAAAGGCGGGCTTGCGCCCGCCTTCGTGGAGCTTTCCGAGCTGTCGGAATCAGGCCGCCTTCTTGCGCGGCTGGATCAGCTTGCGGTTGACCAGCACCTCGGCGATCTGCACGGCGTTCAGGGCTGCGCCCTTGCGCAGATTGTCCGAGACGCACCAGAAGGCGAGACCGTTCTCGACCGTATTGTCCTCGCGGATGCGCGAAACATAGGTCGCGTCCTCGCCGGCCGCCTCGTGCGGGGTGATGTAGCCGCCGGGCTCGTGCTTATCGATGACGAGGATGCCGGGCGCGGTGCGGAGCACCTCGCGCGCCTCGTCGGCGGTGATCGGCTTCTCGCATTCGATGTTGACGCTCTCGGAATGGCCGATGAAGACGGGCACGCGCACGCAGGTGGCGGTCAGCTTGATCTTCGGATCGAGGATCTTCTTGGTTTCCGCCATCATCTTCCACTCTTCCTTGGTGAAGCCGTCCTCCATGAAGACGTCGATCTGCGGGATGAGGTTGAAGGAGATGCGCTTGGGGAACTTCTTGGTGACGACGTCGCCGGCCGAGAACACGGCGCGCGTCTGGTTGAAGAGCTCGTCCATGCCCTCCTTACCGGCGCCGGAGACCGACTGATAGGTCGAGACGACGACGCGCTTGACGCCGAAGCGGTCATGCAGCGGCTTCAGCGCCACGACGAGCTGCGCGGTCGAGCAGTTCGGGTTGGCGATGATGTTCATCTTGGAGAAGCCGGCGGCCGCTGCGGCATTCACCTCCGGCACGATCAGGGGCACGTCGGGATGCATGCGCCAGGCCGAGGAATTGTCGATGACGACGCAGCCCTGGCCGCCGATCTTCGGCGACCATTGCTTCGAGACCTCGCCCCCCGCCGACATCAGGCAGATATCGGTATCGGAGAAATCATAGTGATCGAGCGCCTTCACCTTCAGCGTCTTGTCGCCGAAGGAGACCTCGGTACCAATCGAGCGCGAGGAGGCAAGCGCCACGACCTCGCTCACCGGGAAAGCCCGCTCGGCAAGGATGTCGAATATTTCGCGACCCACATTGCCTGTGGCGCCGACAACCGCGACCTTGAAGCTCATGCTGCTGTTCCTTTTGGAAGTAACCGGTTCTGTCTCCCCCGGGAGATGCCGACCCGCCTGGTCTGGATGGCGGGTTCGGCCGTAGCCCCCGCCGGGGGGGAGGGCCCGGAACCGAGGCGAAGCGTCAGCGCGACGTCCGGAGCGTGCCGGTCGTCGTTTTGGTCGTGCGTTTCGTCGTCAGGGCGACAATCACAGAGCCAAATCCCATAGGGCTGAAAGCATTCGCGGTCGCGCTCGAGTGGATCCTCGCCTCGCGATGCCCATCCAGAACACCCGCGGCGATAAAAAGTCAATTGGTCTCGGCAGCCCAGCGCGTCAGGACGGGATTAACCCTGCCTCCTAACCAGCGATTCACGACAATCGCGGTTCGCAGGCCGCCGGTAACCCGATACTGACCCGGATGCCCTCAGCGTCGCCGGCGGGTGAGGACAGGCTGCTGGCGCGGAGGCGCAGGCAACGAGCGGGGTCTTGTCGTGTCGCGTGAGTTCGCAGCGTTACTGGTCAATGGCTTTCGCCGGCTCGGCTCGAGCTGCCGGGAGCTCGGCTCGGCGGCCGCACATCGTGCCTTGCCCGTGGCGGGTAGCGTGAAGGGCAAGCTCGGCGGTCCCGATCCGATTGGCGCCTTGATCAGCGTGATGGACCATGTCGAGGCCGCGATGCGGACAATCCTCCGCTGGCTGCGCGCTGCCGTCCGCCATCGTGGCCTGGGCCTGACCGGCGGTCTGGTCTGGCGCGGCCTGGCAGCCGTTGCCGGTATCGGGATGGCCGCTGCGCTCGTCACGAGCTTTGTGGGCGATGGCGGCGAGATGCAGGTCGCCAGCCTTGCCGAGCAACCGGCTGCGGAGATCCGGTCCGTTCGGGACGTTCGCCAGGAGCCGCGCCTGCTCGGCGCCCAACATGAAGACTGGACCAGGATCGCGCGGCCGATCGCGATGTTTGGCCTCGACTCACCGGAATTGGAGCGCCAGGCCACGGCCTATGAGGCGAGCCGGAGCCAGGACGGCGCGAAGCGTGAGGATATGTTGAGCTTTGGGGTGTTCGCCGAGGCAAAGCCGCATCTGCTGCTGCGCCTCGTCGTCGACCATGGCGACGATCATCTGACGCAGCCCTTCATCATCGCGCTGGTGCGCGAGGCCGCTGCGCGCGGCATGTCCGTGCAGCGCAGCGGTGCGCCGACAGGGCTCACCACCAAATTCGGCTCTGTCGAAGCCACGGATGTGACCCTGAGCGATGGTACGACTGAACGCGCCTGCATCGGCTTCCGCCACCGGGGCGGCGACACGTCGCTGCGACTGAGCGGCTGGTGGTGCGGTGGGGCGGCGCGCCCGGCCGATCGTCAGCAACTGGCCTGCCTGGTCGATGGGCTTGCCCTGCTCAGCGCCGGCGAGGATCCTGCGCTGCGCAGCCTCTTTACCGCAGCTGAACGCAACCGCGACGGCGCCTGCTCACCGCCGCGCCCATCCGCGGCCGGTCGCAAGACGTCATCGCTCGACGCCGAAGGCACGGTGCCGAGCCACAAGGCGGCCGCGAAAAGGTGAGGGGGCGGCCGTTGAAATCGGCTGCCCGAGCGTTATCTCAGAGCTATGGGGCAGTAAAAGCGTTAACCGCGGCGGGATAGATTTGGCGCTATCAATCGCCGCTTTACTTCCCCTTGGTCATCGCCTCAGGAGACCCTCGCCATGAATTCCTTCAAGCGTCTCGCCGCCGGTCTCGGCATTTCGCTCGTGGCGTTGACCGCGGTCGCTTCGGTGGCCGAGGCGCAGCAGCAGCGCAAGCCGTTGCGCGTGATCGTGCAGAAGCGCAGCTATCTCGATCCCGGCAATGTCGTGCCGGTCGGCTCGCTGAACCGATACGCCACTCAGCAGCTCATCTCACCCCCGGTCTATTCGAATGTCGCTGAGCTTTACGGCGATAGCACCTTGCCGCCGCGCATCGGCGCCGGTGTGAACCCGTTCCGGAACACGTTTTCGACGCCGGGCTTCTGAGCCGTCCGGGCCTTCTGAGCCGTCCGGGCAGAGACGAGAAAGGCCCGCC
>NZ_JBFTZN010000191.1:0-11380 GCF_056406775.1 Allobosea sp. P1_A7 | reverse complement strand
CGATCTGAGCGAGCGAACGGGCCGCCTCGATCACCGCCATCTGCATGCCGAAGCAGATGCCGAAATAGGGAACCTTGCGCTGCCTGGCGAAGGTCGCCGCCTTGATCTTGCCCTCGGCACCGCGATGTCCGAACCCGCCGGGAACCAGGATGCCGTGGACATGCTCCAGGAAGGGAGCCGGGTCTTCCTTCTCGAAGACCTCCGATTCGATCCAGTCGAGATTGACCTTGACCCGGTTGGCGATGCCGCCGTGCATCAGGGCCTCGATGAGGGACTTATAGGCGTCCTTCATGCCGGTGTATTTGCCGACGATGGCGATCGTGACTTCGCCCTCGGGATTCTTCACGCGCTCGGAAATGCGCCGCCAGTTGCTCAGATCGGGCGCTTCGCCGGCGTCCAGGCCGAACGCCGCCAGAACCTCGGTGTCGAGCCCTTCGGCATGATAGGACAGCGGCACGTCATAGATCGAAGCAACGTCCCGCGCCTCGATCACCGCGGTTTCGCGGACATTGCAGAACAAAGCGAGCTTGCGGCGTTCCTCGCGCGGGATCTCGCGGTCGGTGCGGCAGAGCAGGATATCGGCCTGAATGCCGATCGAACGCAGCTCCGCAACCGAATGCTGGGTCGGCTTCGTCTTCAGCTCTCCGGCCGTCGGGATATAGGGCAGCAGCGTCAGATGCGTGAAGATGCACTGGCCGCGCGGCAGCTGCTGGCTGATCTGGCGAATGGATTCGAGGAAGGGCAGGCTCTCGATGTCGCCGACCGTGCCGCCGATCTCGACCAGCGTGAAGTCATAGTCTTCATTGCCGGTGAGGACGAATTCCTTGATGGCATTGGTGACGTGCGGAACGACCTGGATCGTCGCACCGAGATAGTCACCCCGGCGCTCCTTGGTCAGGATGTCCATATAGATGCGGCCGGTGGTGATGTTGTCGCCCTTGTTGCAGGGCCTGCCGGTGAAGCGCTCGTAATGCCCGAGATCGAGATCGGTCTCGGCCCCGTCATCCGTGACGAAGACCTCGCCATGCTGATACGGGCTCATCGTGCCCGGATCGACATTGAGATAGGGATCAAGCTTGCGCAGACGGACCGTATAGCCACGTGCCTGCAGGAGAGCTGCGAGAGCTGCCGCCGCGAGGCCTTTGCCAAGCGAGGATACCACGCCGCCGGTGATGAAAACGTACCGCGTCATGGGAGATCACCTTTAACGCCAGGGTTTCGATTCGCTAAGCGCGCCGTTGCAGACCCGCCCTGCTGTTTATGCTTGTCCACAACGGAGAAGGGCCGGACTTCCGCCAGCTCTTCCCCAAAAGAGAAGGGCCGGTTTCCCGGCCCCTGCCCTGTCCTCGTCACTGCTGCGGCGCTGCCGGCGGTGTCGGCGGTTGTGAGCCGCCCTGATTCTGCATCTGGCGCAACTGGTCGAGCACGCCGCCTGCGGCGTTGGGAGCGCTTGGACCGTTCGGTGCCGCGGGAGCAGTCGTTCCCGGCGCGCCGTCGATGATCGAGCGCTGCGTCCGCCCATGGGTCGCCATGATCGCCAGAGCGATCGAGGTCAGGAAGAAGAGCCCGGCAAGGATAGCCGTCGCGCGGGTCAGGGCATTGGCCTGGCCGCGGCCGGTCATGAAGCCGCCGACACCACCGCCACCGCCCGAACCCATGCCCAGGCCGCCGCCCTCGGAACGCTGCAGCAGGACCACGCCGACGAGCGCGATCACGATGATCAGATGGATGACGATGAGAACGTTCTGCATGATCCCACGAAATAGGTATGACGCGGGCCGCCACAAGGTGCCCCGCGCCGCATGTCCGCCAATTGCGGGCTCGGCGGCGCACATAGCATGCAGTTGCCGGGTGCACCACCCGGCAATTGCGTCATTCGTGCAATGCCGCCGTCAACGCGACGGCATGGATCAGCGGCAGGCGCGTGCGATGCCGAGGAAGTCCTCGGCCTTGAGACTGGCGCCGCCGACGAGCGCACCGTCGACATGGGGGACATTCATCAGTTCGGCCGCGTTGGACGGTTTGACCGATCCGCCATAGAGCAAGCGCACACCAGCGGCCGCCGCCTTGCCCAGGAGCTTGCCGAGTTCGCTCCGGATCGCCTCGTGCATCTCGGCGACGTCGGCGGCGGTCGGGGTCAGCCCGGTGCCGATAGCCCAGACCGGTTCGTAGGCGATGACGAGGGTCGAGGGCGTCGACGCATCGGGGACCGAGCCGCGAAGCTGTTTCCTGACCACGGCAAGCGCCTTGCCGGCTGCGCGCTCGGCCTGCGTCTCGCCGACGCAGACGATCGGGACCAGCAGGGCGCGCTGCGCCGCTTCGGCCTTGGCCTTGACGACCGGATTGGTCTCGCCGTGGAGGGTGYGGCGCTCGGAATGACCGACGATGGCATAGCCGGCGCCGGCATCGGCGAGCATGGCGGCGGAGACCTCCCCGGTGAAC
Source organism: Allobosea sp. P1_A7 (assembly GCF_056406775.1). Classification (NCBI taxonomy): domain Bacteria; kingdom Pseudomonadati; phylum Pseudomonadota; class Alphaproteobacteria; order Hyphomicrobiales; family Alloboseaceae; genus Allobosea; species Allobosea sp. P1_A7. Next base: position 8,938 of record NZ_JBFTZN010000191.1, on the reverse strand, counting down.
GCGCCGCTTTCCTGCTCACTGCAATCCTGTCCGCCCGAGGCAATACGCGAGCCGGTCAGGGCTGCCGTCATGGCAAAGAGCAACGTCGCCGGTGGGCAGATGGCGAGATCGACAGCGTGTTTCAGCTCCCGGTCATAGCCCCTGGCTACCTCGGCTGCGATGGCAAGCTCGGCCTTGAGCCCGTTCATCTTCCAATTGCCTGCCACCAACGGCTTGATGCTGCGCGTCACCATTTTTCTCCTCTTCTCTCGCTCCGGGCTCTACCAACGCCCGCAACGCGCCGCAATCAGCCGGCAASACCACGGTGAAGATTGCGGGCAGCGTGATCGGTTCCTATAAGCAGCGCCACAAAACGCGAAGGCTCGCGTCGCAGCGATGCGGCCGGAGAGGGAAAGAACGACCCCATGATGATGAATCGCATCCGCAAGGCGGGTCAGGGCCTCATTGGCAAGCTCATCATCACAGTGATGTTCGGATTTCTGATCCTGTCCTTCGCGATCTGGGGCATCGGCGACATCTTCCGGGGGTATGGACGCAACTCTGTCGCTCAGGTCGGGAAGACCGAGATCGGCCTCGAGCAGATGCGCGTGGCCTATCAGAACGAAGTCCAGAACCTGACGCGCCAGCAGCGCCGCTCGATTACTCCCGAAATGGCGCGCGCGCTGGGGCTCGACCGCCAGGTGCTCTCGCGCCTCGTGACGGAGGCTGTGCTCGATCAGACCGCGAGCCGGATGCGGCTTGCGGTCTCCGACGAGACCATCCGCAACCTGATCTTCCAGGACCCGGTCTTCCGCGATGCCTCCGGCAACTTCTCGCCGGCCCGCTTCAACGAATTGCTGCGCTCGAACGGGCTCAACGAACAGAATTATGTGCGCGAGCAGCGCGCCACGATCCTGCGCCAACAGATCGCCGAGATGGTGGTCGGCGGCGTGACCGCTCCGGTCGCGCTGCAGGAACTGGGACATCGCCTGCGCAACGAGCGCCGCGCAGTGACATTCGCCAAGCTGCCGCCGGCCGCCGCCGGTGAGATCGCCGCACCGACCGAAGCTCAGCTCAAGGGCTATTTCGACGAACGCAAGGCGAGTTTCCGGGCTCCCGAGTTCCGTAGCGCCAACGTGCTGACGATCTCGACCGAAGCTTTGGCCGACCCGAGCAAGGTCACCGACGAAGAGGCCAAGGCCCGTTATGAGCAGGTCAAGGCGCAGCGCTTTGGTTCCCCCGAGAAGCGCACGATCCAGCAGATCACCTTCCCGAATGCCGAGGAGGCGCAGGCCGCCAAGGCGAAGATCGATGCCGGCGAAGCGTTCGAGGCGATCGCCGCCGCGCGCAATGTCGCCGAGAAGGACCTGACGCTAGGCACCTTCACGCGCAATCAGGTCTTCGATCCGGCCGTGCGCGAGGCCGCGTTCGCGCTTGCCCAGGGAGCCGTCAGCGCTCCGGTCGCCAGCGCCTTCGGCTCGGTGCTCCTCCGCGTCCCGACGATCGAACTCGAGCATATCCGGCCCTTTGAGGAGGTTGCTGCCGAGGTGCGCAAGGACGTCGCGACCAGCAAGGCCACGAGCCAGCTCACGGACCTGCATGACCGGATCGAGGACCAACGGGCCGCGGCCAAGCCGCTTGCCGAGATCGCACGCGAGTTCAATCTGCCCCTGCTGACGGTCGGCCCGGTCGATGCCAGCCTGGGCAAGCCGGACGGCACGCAGGCACAGCCCCTGCCCGGCGGCGACGCCACGCTTCCCGCCATCTTCCGCTCGGATATCGGCGTCGATAACGAGGCCATTCGCCTGCCGCGCGACACGGGCTATGTCTGGTTCGATGTGACCAAGATCGACCCCTCGCGCGAGCGGACCTTTGACGAGGTCAAGGGCGAGGTCGAGCGTCAATGGCGGGCAGACGAGGTGGCGAGCAAGCTCTCGGCCAAGGCCCGCGAACTGGTGCAGCGTCTTGATTCCGGCGAGGCCTTCGATGCCGTGGCCGCCTCGGCCGGCCTGGTTGTCGAACAGGCGGCGGAGCTCGGCCGGCAGGACCAGAAGCCGGAGCTGCCCGCCAATGTCATCAGCCTGATCTTCGGAACGCCTGTCGGCAAGAGCAACTCGGCGCTGGGCGCAGACGACAGCGGGCGCGTCCTCTTCAAGGTCGTTTCGGCGACGGTACCGCCCTATGCCCGGACGACGCAGGAGGCGGAGAATTTTGCCCGCCTGCTCGGCTCCAGCGTCAGCGAGGATATCCTCGCGCAGTATGTCGCGAAACTGCAGAGCAACCTCGGCGTCACGGTCAACGAGACGGCCTTCCGGAACGCCACCGGCGGCGCGCAGAACTGATGTCTGCGCCCTCCGATCTGTCCTCCTTTGCGGAGGCGTATGACGCGGGAGCGCCGCAGCTTCTGCGGCGCGTCCTGGTCGGTGATTGCGAGACGCCCGTCGCCGCCTTCATGAAGCTGAGGCACGCCACGTCCGGCCCAAGTTTCCTGCTCGAATCGGTCGAGGGCGGCGCCGTACGCGGGCGTTATTCGATGATCGGCATCGAGCCGGATGTGATCTGGCGCTGCCATCGCGGTGAGGCTTCGCTTTGCCGACCGGCTTTGGGCGAGGCCTTCGTCGCCGATCCGCGCCCCGCCTTCGAGAGCCTGCGGGCTCTGCTCGGCGAGAGCGCTATCCCCGACGAGGATGGCCTGCCACCGATGGCGGCCGGCGTCTTCGGCTATCTCGGCTACGACATGGTGCGGCTGATGGAGCGACTGCCGCAGCCAAAGGACACCGGGACCGGCGTCCCCGACGCGATCCTGACCCGCCCCACCCTGATGGTGGTGTTCGATTCCGTGCGCGACGAGATCCATCTCGTGACGCCCGTCCGCCAGCAACCGGGCGTTGCCGCACGCGTCGCCCACGATCGGGCCCAGGAGCGGCTCGACCGGGTCACGGATATCCTCGAGGGTCCTCTCCCCCCGGAAGCCGACATCGATATCGCCGCGCTGCCGCAGCCCGACATCGTTTCCAACACGACCGAGGCCGAGTTTCACGCCATGGTGGCGCGGGCGCAGGACTATATCCGCGCCGGCGACATCTTCCAGGTCGTGCTGTCGCAGCGTTTCGAGGCGCCCTTCGCCCTGCCCTCCTTTGCGCTTTACCGGGCGCTGCGGCGCGTCAACCCGGCGCCGTTCCTGTGCTATCTCGACTTCGCTGATTTTCAGATCGTCTGTTCGAGCCCCGAGATCCTGGTACGGTTGCGCGACGATACCGTCACCATCCGGCCGATCGCCGGCACGCGGCGGCGCGGCGCGACGACCGAAGAGGATGCGGCGCTCGCCGAGGAACTGCTGGCCGACCCCAAGGAACGGGCCGAGCATCTGATGCTGCTCGATCTTGGCCGCAACGACGTCGGCCGCGTTGCACGGATCGGCTCGGTCAAGGTCACCGATTCCTTCTTCATCGAACGTTACAGCCAGGTCATGCACATCGTTTCCAATGTCGAGGGAGCGATCGACCCGCAGCATGATGCGCTGGCCGCACTCGCCGCGGGCTTCCCGGCCGGCACCGTCTCCGGAGCGCCGAAGGTGCGTGCCATGGAGATCATCGATGAGATGGAACATGACGCACGCGGCGCCTATGGCGGCTGCATCGGCTATTTCGGTGCCAATGGCGAAATGGACACCTGCATCGTGCTGCGCACCGCCGTGGTGAAGGACGGCCGCATGCATGTCCAGGCCGGCGCCGGCATCGTCTATGATTCGAACCCGGCCTCCGAACAGCTCGAATGCATCAACAAGGCCAAGGCCCTGTTCAAGGCAGCGGAGGAAGCAATCCGGTTCGCGGCGCGCGCTGGCCGGGGACAATAGTGGCCTCGCCGGAGCCCCGGGATGACGAAGCCGTTACGGTCGTCGAAATCCTGCGGGTCTTCAGTGATGCGAGCACACGCCCCTGCCTGGTTCGGACGACCGACGGCAGGCTGCATGTCCTGAAGCTCGCCGGCGCCGGGCCAGGGCCTCGTGGCCTGCTGATCGAGCTCCTTGCCCTGCGCTTCGCGAAGCTGCTCGGCGCACCGGTCCCCGATGCCAAACCACTGCTGCTGCCGCACAGCTTCCCATGGATGGTCGGCACCGACGAATTCGACGAGATGATCCAGCGCAGCTTTGGCTGGAATCTCGGCGTTGCTTTCATCCCGAACACCGCGCCGGTCGCAGCCGCGGACCTTGGCCCCGACGATGCGGCGAGTCTCCTGGCGATCGCGGAGGCGGATTGCTTCCTGCACAATGTCGACCGGCCGCGCTCGAATCCGAATCTCCTGCGCGGGGCCGGCGGTACGCTGCACGCGATCGATTTCGACGCCTGTCTCTATTTCGACAGGGCACTGGCCGGCCGCCTGCCCGCCAGCTTCGCACTTCCACGCACACATCTCCTGGCAGGTATGATGACGGCGAGCAAGGGCAAGGCACTCGATCCCGACCTGCCGATTTCCTGGCTGGCAGAAGCACCGTCGGCCTGGATCGACGCCGCGGGACGCGAGGTCCCAGTCATCGCCAACGCGCTTGCGACCTATATCCGGCACTGGAACGCCCTATGCACCGACGGGGCGCTAGAGGCTGGCGATCAGCGAGAGGCCAGCGTCGGCGAGAGCGGCGGCTGTGTCTCCCAGGCCTTGCCGCTACGACCTTCCTCATAGCCGCGCTGGAACAGGGCTTTCATGTACTCCGTATCGAATTCGGAGCGCTGATTGCCTTGAAAGCTCTTGGGAATGGCGGTGAAGGAGAAGCGCGCGTGCATTCGCTTCGCCATCTCCGAGATCGCTGCGATATTGGCGAGCGCTTGGTATTTCACCAGCGTCGAGATCGAGCGTGTGGCCAACCCCGCCACCGTCTGGGTGCTGGCCTTGTATTCCGGCTCCAGCTTGCCGTTGCGAATGACATAGAGCGAGAGACTGCGTTCCTGACCGAGATTGCGCCGGGCAGCCCCGTTGAGATCGAGCCCCGGTGGGGCAAAGAAGATCTGCGAGGTGACACCGCCGTCGACGTGAAGCTCGTCGAAGACCTTGCCGTTGCTCTCGACATTGAGGCGCACGGCCGGAAAGACCGCCGGTATGGCTGCCGAAGCAAGCAGAATATCGACAAAGAGCTTCTGCCGGTCGGGCCGCTGACTCGCGGCAATGCTGCCCACGTCCCAGATCACTGGCCGCTGAGCATCGAGATTGGTGGTCTGGACCAATAAACGGCGGCCCTTGCGGTGCTCGGCAGCGATTTCATCGAGCAATTGCTCGGTCGCATAGCGTTCGACCAGGTGGCGCAGTGGCGTCGTGTCGTAGAGGGACTCGCCAAACAGTCCGAGGACTCCCTTGCTGCGAAAGAGCTCGTTATCGCCGTAGCGCGTATAGATCTCCTCCAGGGCGCCGTCATAGTGCGAGCCGAGGAACGCAAAGGGCGCAGCGAGCGAGCCAGTACTGACCCCGGTGACGACCTCGAATTGAGGCCTGTCGCCGCGCGCGCTCCAGCCCTTCAGGAAACCCGCGCCATAGGCCCCCTCTCCGCTCCCACCTGAAATCGCAAGAAATGTTGCGGCCGCCTGGCATTTGCCACAGCCCGAAGCGGCGATCTGCCGGTATTGGATATCGACATATTTGCTTGTGGTGGGGACGACCGCATCCCCCCAGAAGCGGATCGTGCCGAATCCGGCGACCTCGGCTGTCGACAGGCCTTCCGCGGGCAGAGCTTGCGGTCGTTCCCCGGAATTGCATGCAGCCAGGCCGAGCAGCGCGGAGGCCAGCAGCACGTGCCTGATCGCCTTGGCCCGACGCAACATCGCCATGCCCCACACCCGAACGCCCCTGCAAGATTGCGCGGTCTCTTCACCGCCATCTTGTCGCCAGCGGAGCTGCGAGCGCAATCGCGATGGAGCCACGATCCGACAATAACTTGACCACTTGCCCCCCGAACGGGCATGACCACCTTGCCATCATCGCGACCGGAGATCTCGTTAGCGGCAATGCGTATCCTGCTGATCGACAATTACGACAGCTTCACCTGGAACCTTGTCCACCTGATCGGCGGGCTTGGGGCGGAGGTCGAGGTTCGCCGCAACGATGCCCTTGCCGTCGAAGAGGCGCTGGGGGGAGGGCATGACGCAATCGTATTGTCGCCAGGCCCCTGCACCCCCAACGAGGCCGGCATCTGCCTTGACCTCGTACGCCAGGGTGCCGACAGGAAGCCGATCTTTGGCGTTTGCCTCGGCCTGCAGACCATCGGTCAGGCCTTCGGTGGCGAGATCGTGCGCGCGCCGCTGCCGATGCACGGCAAGATCTCGACCATTGGCCATCACGCCCGCGGCCTCTTTCACGGCATCAACGGGCCGATCCAGGCGACGCGCTATCACTCGCTCATCGTGGCACGAGAAAGCTGCCCGACCGAACTCGAGATCGAAGCCACGACGGAAGACGGGCAAATCATGGCGCTCTCGCACCGCTCCCTGCCGGTGCATGGCGTACAGTTTCACCCCGAGAGCATCGCCTCCGAACAGGGTGCGACGATCCTGCGCAATTTCCTCGGCCTGGCGGAACGATGGTCGCAGACACAGGACCGTGCCGCCCTTTCCGAAACAGCCTGACGTCGAAGAACCCATGGACGATTTCAAACCCTTCATCGCCAAGGTGGCGACCGGCGCCTCACTCTCCCGCGAGGAGGCGCGCGATGCCTTTGACACCATCCTGTCCGGCGAGGTCACCAATGCGCAGGCGGCCGCCTTCTTGATGGCGCTGCGCGTCCGTGGCGAGACCGTCGAGGAGATCGCCGGCGCGGTCAGCGCCATGCGCGGCAAGATGCTGCCGGTAAAAGCACCGGCCGGCGCGATCGACATCGTCGGAACCGGCGGCGACGCTTCGGGCTCCTATAACGTCTCGACGCTGGCCGCGATCATCACTGCTTCCTGCGGCGTGCCGGTCGCCAAGCATGGCAATCGCGCCGCCTCGTCACGTTCCGGAGCGGCCGACGTGCTCACCGCGCTCGGCGTCAAGGTGGGGCTCGAGCCCGCGGGCACGGAGCGCTGCATCGCCGAGGCCGGCGTCGGCTTCATGTTCGCGCCGACCCATCACGCCTCGATGCGGCATGTAGCACCGGTGCGCACAGAACTCGGCACCCGCACCATCTTCAACCTGCTCGGGCCGCTCTCCAACCCGGCCGGTGTCAAGAGGCAGCTCGTCGGCGCCTTCTCAGAGACCTGGCTCGAGCCGATGGTGCGCGTGCTGTCTGCTCTGGGCTCCGACCGCATCTGGGCCGTGAACGGCTCTGACGGCCTTGACGAGATCACCACCACCGGGCCGACCCGCGTCGTCGCGCTCGAAAAGGGCAAGATCGAGAGTTTCTCGATCAGCCCGGACGATGTCGGCCTGGCCCGTGCAAAGCCCGAGGATCTGCGCGGCGGTGAACCGGCGCAGAATGCCGAGGCGCTCCGCGCGGTTCTCGACGGCAAGAAGACGCCCTTCCGCGATATCGCGGCCTTCAATGCCGCCGCCGCGCTCGTCGTGGCCGGTCAGGCCGGTGATCTGCGCGACGGCCTCACCCGCGCGACCTCGGCGATCGACAGCGGCAAGGCCAAGGCGACGCTGACCGCACTTATCGCCAGCTCGAACGCGTGAGGACGTCATGAGCGACATCCTCGCCCGCATCGAGGCCTATAAGCGCCAGGAGATCGCCGCTGCCAAGGCCGCGGTTTCCCAGGCTGAGATCGAGCAGCGCGCCCTGGCTGCCGGCCCCGTGCGTGGCTTCACGGCCGCTCTTGCCGCGAAACACGCGGCCGGCAAGCCTGCATTGATCGCTGAGATCAAGAAGGCCAGCCCGTCCAAGGGGCTGATCCGCGCCGATTTCGACCCGCCATCGCTGGCACGCGCCTATGCCGATGGCGGCGCGGCCTGCCTGTCCGTACTGACCGATGCCCCCTCTTTCCAGGGACAGCCGGAATTCCTGCAGCAGGCGCGCATGGCAAGCGGCCTGCCCGCCCTGCGCAAGGATTTCCTCTATGACCCCTATCAGGTCTTCGAGGCTCGCGCCTGGGGCGCCGACTGTATCCTGATCATCATGGCCGGCGTCGATGACGGGACAGCCCGCGCGCTGAACGAGGCGGCAAAGTCACTCGGCATCGACGTGCTGGTCGAGGTTCACAACGAAGCTGAGCTCGATCGCGCCCTCGAGCTCGACAGCCCCTTGCTCGGCATCAACAATCGCGACCTTCGCAGCTTTGCCGTCGATCTCGCCGTCACCGAGAGACTTGCACCGCGCGTCCCCGCGGACCGCATCATCGTTGGCGAGAGCGGCATCTTCAGTCATGCCGACATCGCACGGTTGCAGCGCGCCGGCGTCAACACCTTCCTCGTCGGCGAGAGCCTGATGCGGCAGGACGATGTCGCCGCTGCGACCCGTGATCTCCTGACCGGTTCTGCGCGCAGCGCAGCATGAGCAAGCTCAGCCATCTCGACGCCAGCGGCCAGGCCCATATGGTCGATGTTGGCGACAAGGAGGAGACCTCGCGCATCGCTGTCGCCGAGGGCTGTGTCGTCATGCAGCCCGGGACCCTGGCGATCGTGCGCGATGGCGACGCCAAGAAGGGCGACGTGCTTGGCACGGCGCGCCTGGCTGGAATCATGGCCGCCAAGCGCACGCATGAACTGATCCCGCTCTGTCACCCGCTGCTGATCAGCAAGATCAGCGTCGACCTCACCCTGGACGAGACATTGCCCGGGGTGCGCGTGAGCGCTGAGGTCAAGATGAAGGGACAGACCGGCGTCGAGATGGAGGCGTTGACCGCTGTCGGCGTCGCCTGCCTCACAGTTTACGACATGGTCAAGGCGGTCGACCGGGCGATGCGGATCGAAGGCATCAGGCTCGTCCACAAGTCAGGTGGAAAATCCGGCACCTTCGATCTCCCGGAAACTGCGCGATGAGCCTCACGCCCGTCCCCGT